>CAZGBW010000164.1:0-6328 GCA_964523995.1 uncultured Victivallales bacterium
TGAAGAACTCAAACGCGGCCCGCATGGTGTCCTCTGCCGCGACGACCGGGTCGGAGGCCTCGTTCCAGGAACGCAGCAACGTCGCGCCGCCAAACGGGTCCGATCCGGTTCCCTTCATGGTATGCCAGTAGGCAATGGCGAAACGCAGATGTTCGCGCATCGTCTTGCCTCCTATGCTCTCTTCCGAGTTGTAGACCTTGAAGGCCAGCGGGTTTTTCGATCCGGGCCCCTCGTATGCGATCTTGCGAACCGATGGAAAATATGTCTTCAATTCGATGTCTCCCTTGGTGTTGATGGACTCATGCCGAAACAGGTTCAGCGACCTGGGAATCCTATTCCATCCTCCGCTCCGCGTCAAGCTGCACCGCGCCGTCACAATACATGGGAAGCAAGACGGCGGAATATCATCGCGTCCCTTATGGCTTGGCGTTTTCAGTTGCACATCAACATGGCTCTTCCGCAGAATCTGTGGGTCGATGAAATCATTGGGGCAGTGCAAGGCGGGACGTCACAAGGATCTCGATGATCTGGAGCATCTACCGCCAGGAGACGACGGAAGTCCGGATTGATGAGCCGTTGTCGCAACTTCCGCCTGAAGTCGACAGACGGTTACCCCGAAAATCCTGTTCCGGGCACGCCGGACGTGCTCGCCCATGGCCTATCGGAGTACTGAATAACGCGGGGGATGTGCATCCGTCACACATCGGTTTCCGCTGATGGACGTTGCAGACAGCAAGTCCAAGGAGCGCCGACAGGATCCAGACCGTGCCGGGCATCTGCAGGTTGAAGTCACCCAGGGAGTGGAATGCCATGGCCGCCATGGCCAGCATCCCGCCCAGGGTGAACGCGAAGCCGCCAGCCTGCAGGGGGATCGGATCGGCATCGCGCCAGTTCCGCGATTCGAGCCGGATGCCTCGCCGAAGGTGGAGCACGAGTACCATGAACGGGACCAGGAACAGGATCAGCCCCGCCAGTCCATATTCCTCGAGCAGCTGCAGCCAATCACTGTGAACCTCAAAGGAATGGAAGTCCTCGTTCGTCATCGTCGGCCAGATGCCGCGCTCGGCATCCCCGTCGGGTGTCGCGGCAAACCGGGGCCACAGATGCTGGTGCATTCCGGCCCCGATACCCGTCCAGGGGCTTGTTTTCCAAGCTCGCCAGGCCCCGCCAAACATTTGGCCGCGGCAGCTCCGCCACAACCGGTCCAGGATTTCGGCCGTAACCGGTGCATCGCCGCCCGCGCGCACCTGATGGAGACCTTCGTAGGTCACGAACCTCTCCTTGTAGGCCGGGAAGGCTTGCAGGGCCGCCATTCCCGCCAGCAATGCCGCCGATACCGCGATCACGCGCCAGTGCCACCGCACCCCCCGCGGCCATTGCGCAAACCCCCAGACCAGGATGCAGGCCCCGATCACAATCAGCGTCATCCCGGCGCCGCGCGATTTGCTCAGCAGCACGCCGGTCGCCGCCAGCAGGGCGGCGGCCCCCGCAACGACACGCACCGCCATCCCGCGCCCCGCGCGATCCAGCAGCAGCCCGGCACTCATGCAGAAGAGCAGCTCCATCGCCCCCGCAAAGTGATCCGGACAGAAATAGGGACCGGTCGCCCGCCCTGCATACTGCTCGTAACTCGGCCGCCAGAGCACCAGCCGGCTACCGGCGAGTATATGGTTGGCAATCCCGTAAACCGCCATCGCCGCAAGGCTCAGGAACAACAGCGCAAACAACAGGCGGCGCTGACGGGGCTGCATGCCGAACGCCACCATGGCCGCCACCGCCACACCGCTGATATGCAACAGGACCGACCGCTCGGCATCCATGAAAACCGGACTCGACAGCCCGCGCACGACCGCATAGACGAGAAAGGGCACTGCCGTCCCCAGGATCCACAGCGACCGGCGAACCGACGGATCCTCCTCTGGAAACGAGCCCGCCACCAGACGCAATCCCAAGGCCATGATACCGATGGCGATCAGGGCGGTAAACAGCCAGAACCACCACATTTCCAAGGCCCCGAAAAACCACGGGGCCACCGCTACGGCCATCACCGTCGCCGCCCATGCACACCAGCCCATGCGCCTCTCCTTCCTATCGCCGTCAGACATATCCCAGCTGTTTCAGGATCCAGTGGTTCTGGGTCCAGTTCTTTTCCACCTTGATCCAGAGGACCAGCGTGATCTTTCGCTCGTACATGGACTCCAGATCCTGCGTGGCCTCGCGCTTGACCTTCCGCAGCAACCGGCCCTTCTCGCCGATGATGATCCCCTTCTGCGAGGGACGGTTGATCAGGATATCGGCATAGATGGTCCATCCGGCATCCGTCTCCTCGATGTCGCCGACACGCACGGCAAGGTCATGGGGCACCTCATCGTGAAGCACCCGGAAATATTTCTCGCGGATCACATCGCCGATCGCCAGTTTGCGAGGGAAGTCGGTGAGCATCTCCTCCGGGAAAAGAGGAGGACCTTCCGGCATGGCGTCAAACAGGACCGCCAGCAGATCGGCGATCCCGGCCCCGGATACCGCCGACACCGACATCCACAGCGCCGCCCGCGTCCGTTCCCCGAGGCAGCGAGCCCACGCCTCGCGATAGGCCTGCTCGTAAGGCCAGTCCAGATCGCGCTTGTTCAGGACCAGGATCAGCGGCATTTCCTCGCCGGCCAGCTTGCGCATCCATCCCTCGTCCTCATCACGCAAGCGCGTCGAGGGGTCCAGCACCAGGACGGCGGCGTCGGCACCGGCGATGGAGGCACGCGCCGTGCGATTCATAATCTTCCCAAGCTCGTAGGTCGCCTTGTGGACCCCGGGCGTGTCCATGAACACAAGCTGGCCGCGCGCCTCGCTGTGGATGGCGCGCACCATATTGCGCGTGGTCTGCGCCACAGGGCTGACGATGCTGACCTTGTCGCCGAGAATGGCATTCAACAGCGATGACTTGCCCACGTTCGCCCGACCGACCAGCGCCGCCATGCCGCAGCGGTATCCATCCGCCGACCCCGTATTTACACCCATATCCATACCTGCCGCCCCTTCCGCTACCGGGCACCATGCTTTCACATCATCCCCACCCGCGCAAGCCGCATATTCGGCTTTACGCGGCCCCCGCGAATAGGGTAGATTCCCCTCCGCCCGATGCCTGAATCCCGCCGGGGACCCTCGCCAGGGACCGTCATGACAGGGATTATGGGATCAACCGCGAAAAGCAATTCGTCCAAAGGAGCGACGCGACATGCAAAGCTTCCAGGTTCTGTTGATAGCAGCCGCACTGACACTCATGATTGCAGTGCTTGTCTACGAGTGGCATTCCGAGAAACGGCGCGCCTCCGAACAACTGCGCCTGAAGACCGCTGACACGAACATGCGCCGGGCCATCCAGGACGTGCAGAGGGAAGTGGCCAGTGCGGTTGAAGACACCCGGCGCCTGCGGCGCATACTGGACCAGTCGCGTGACGCCGTCCTCGTTTTCGCGATCGACACCGACGATACGCCTTCCGCATTCCAGGATGCCAATGATGCCGCCTGCCGTCTTCTCGAATGCACCGTCGCGGATATCCGGAAGCTGACCCCCATGGATATCGAGCTGATCCGGGAACCCGAGATCCAGCGGCAGCAGAAGGATGTGGACATGCTCTCGATCAGCAACACCGAGAACATCGCCCGCGACAGTGTTTTCGCGCTGCGCGCCATGAAGAGGGTCATCAAGAACACCATCAACGGCGAAACGGTCGTTTACGAGAGCAGCGTCGTCACCCAGACCGGACGCCGGGTGCCGGTCGAGATCTCGGTCATTCTCCTCACCGCCGAGAAACCGGCGCGCATCGCCTACATCGTGAAGGACTTTTCCGCGCAGCAGCGCATGGAGGCGGCGCTGCGTGGCAGTGAGCAGCGCTTCAAGGATTTCTTCAATGCCGCCATGATCGGGGCGGCGATCTACGATGCGCAGCATCGGCTGGTGATGGTCAATTCCGCCGCCTTGCGGATCTTTGGAAGCCCGCACAAGGATGATTTCGCGAAATTCAACCCATTTGAAAGCAAGTTCATCCCGGAGAACATCCGGGACCGCATCCGCTCCGGGGAGAACATTTCCTGCGAATCGATCTTTGACTTCAACGTCCTGATCGATTCCCAGGGATTTGTCACAAACCGGAGGGATAAGGCATCCCTCGATCTCTTTTTCCAGAACCTTGGCCACGACCGCGAGCGCAACCCGGTCGGACACCTGATCCAGGTACGGGACATCACGGACCTGCGCGAAACCGAGACCTCACTGCAGCTCCGGGAGGCCCAGCTTCGCCAGGCACAGAAGATGGAAGCCATCGGCACCATGACCGGCGGCATCGCGCACGACTTCAACAACATCCTCACCCCCATCCTCGGCTATGCGGAAATCGGGCTCGAAGTCTGCGACAAGAGCAGCCGCCTGTACGATTTCATCAAGGAGATCCGCGTCTCCACGCTCCGTGCCAAGGAGCTGGTCCAGCAGATCCTTGTCTTCAGCCGCCAGTCCGATGAGGTATGCACCCAGATTCACTTGGCGCCGATCATCAAGGAGGTCGCCAAACAGCAATCCTCTGTTCTCCAGTCCAAGAACATCGTCGTGAATTACGCCATACGCTCCGACTCGGACCTGGCGTTGGCCAACCCGACCCAGATCCACCAGATTCTGACCAACTTTGCCACGAATTCCGCCTATGCCATGAAGGAGAAGGGCGGTCAGCTTGACATCCAGCTTTCCCGTTTCAACATGGGATGGAGGCACCGGCAGGAGTTCCCGCAGCTGAAGAAGGGATCCTATCTGCGGATCAGCGTCAAGGATACCGGAACCGGGATTCCGGAAAGCATCCGCGATCGCGTTTTCGCACCCTTCTTCTCGACTAAACCCACCGGCGAAGGCACAGGCATGGGGCTTGCCGTCGTCAAGGGCATTGTCGATTCCCTCGACGGTGGCATTGCCCTCGAGTCCAAGGAGGGGGAAGGGACCACGATTCATGTGGCACTGCCCCTGGTGGACAAGCCCAAGATCGAGGAATCCACCGTATGGATCGCACCGCCCTCCGGAGGTCAGCGGATTCTTTTTGTGGACGACGAGTTCAGCATTGCCACCATGGCAACGCCCATGCTCACGTCGCTGGGCTACTCCCCGGTCGTCTGCACCGACAGCCGGAAAGCGCTCGAGATTTTCAAGGACGCTCCGGATTCGTTTGATCTCCTGATTTCGGATCAGGTCATGCCGGAGATGACCGGGGCGGAACTCGTTGCCGCGATTCGCAGCATCCGCCCGGAACTACCGGTGGTGATCTGTTCCGGATTCAGCGGCAGCTTCACGGCGGAAGTCGCGCACGATATGGGAATCAATGCGTTCCTCGTGAAACCGGTATCCCGCCGCGAACTCGGCGAATCCATTGCCCGTGCCCTGAACAAGACCATACAGGTCGGATCAGAGGAGGAAGCGCCCGACCAGCCACCAGAGGCCGCACAGGAGGAAGACGAGCTTCAGTCGCAGGCGGTTGCGGGCGATGCCGAGCTCGCGCCGAACGGGTAACGCCGATTCGAAATCCTTCCGGAGAAGACACATGGCGACCCGGTCATGGCTTGCGAACCGGCCCCGCTGCTGATCCCGGTCCGAGGACGGGCCGAAGTCCGTCAGGTGGTTCAGCAACCGGCCCTCCCGCCGCAAATCCCGGCTGATCAAGGGAACCTTTGATAATAGTCGATGTCGCATGATCCGTATCCCTTCCAGGCACCATCAGACGAAGAACCTGAAGAACACACCGGCCAGCACCACGATGACGATGACCGCCGGAAGCGTCAGAGCCATCCCGATTTTCAGCCAGAAGAAAAAGCCTTTTCCTGCCAAGGGATGGCGGTTGCCGTCTTCCAGCGCCGTCAGGGCCCCGCCAGACCGATCCCCCCGCGGCCAGCTCTCCGCATCAATTTTCGCCACATACTTGTTGTAGACCATGCGCGCATTGTCGAGAAGAACCAGAGCCCTGTCCAGTTCCTCCTCAAAGACCGACTCCTCCCAGCGTTCCTCCCGGATCTCGCGGATATCGCCAAGTAATCCGTTGAACTGCTGCCGGGTCGCCGAGAGCAGCTCCACCATACGGCTCGCCCGCACCTCATCCTTCTCCATTTGCAGGATGCTGCGCGCCAGGCTGGCGATAATCTCCTTCTTGCCGTGCGTATAGCTGTCCTGCTTGCGATTCAGCTCATGGAGCTCCTTCTTCGCATACTCAAGCTCCTCCTGGCGCATCCGCAGCCGTTCAATCTCCTCCGCCGCGTTCGCCACCTTGTTCGCGATCTCGTCCTTCTGCTTTGCAAGCCGATC
>CAZGBW010000165.1:0-6295 GCA_964523995.1 uncultured Victivallales bacterium
GTCTTGTCGAGGAACAGCGAGAAGAAGTCGTTGCCGAGGTCGTAATGCGCCATGATGTTGCGACGGCTGCCGGTCTCGGAGTTCTTCCGGAAGGCGTGCGCCAGGTTCTGGATCGGACGCAGGATGGCCCCGAAGCGCCGGTCCAGCCCGTCGTAGAGCGACGCGTTATAGACCACGATGCGCAGCAGCGTCGGCAGATCGTCGGTCTCCCACTCCCAGCGCATGAAGGACTCCGCCCAGCCGATGGACCCCCCCATCAGGGAATCAACGTAAAATGACGGATCGAGGATACGGATCTCTGCCTGCAGCGGGCAAGCCGTCGTGACCGCGCCGAAGACATAGCGTTCCTGGCCGTCGTGAATCGTGACCTGCCCGTGTTCAACATGCGACCCCAGCCGCAGCAATAGGCGTTTTGCCTGCCGCTGCGCCCAGTTTGCCGGACGGATATCGCCCGTTGCTGCAATATCACCCGCCTTGCTCATGCCTTCCCTCCCGGCGCCGGAGCAGGGTGCTCGAAAAATGGGACCCGCTTGAGCCAAAGCCTGAGCGCCTGCCAGTGAATAGCGACAAGGACCTTGGCCGTCATCGCGGGATATCCCAGCAGCACCCGGCTCAGCGCTCCCTGTGATATGTCGAGACGCGAAAGCGTCAGTGTCGCATCGAAATACTTCTGTCCCTCGATCCTATTCGCCATATGGACATTCAACCGGCCAGACGGTACCATGAACCGCCAGTCGTACATCACGTTCATCGGCATGAACGGCGAGACGTGGAACGTCTTTGGAAACACCCACTTGAAGCGTCCCGCCAGCGGATTAAGGCTTGCCCGCGCATCCAGGAAATAGGCATGTCGCTCGCCCCAGGGCGTGTTGGTGATCTCGGCGATGATCGCACGCACCTCTCGGCCCGAGGCGTCGAAGCAGTAGTAGAAGCTGACCGGATTGTAGCAATAGCCAAAGTAGCGGAAATGCGTCAGCAGGCGGATCGGGCCGTCCAGCTCCAATCCCAGTTTCTCGCGCACGGCCCCGCGCACGGCGTCGGCCAGCGGCACGGCCGGATCACCGAAGTAGTAGCGCCGGTGGAATGAGGCGAGGTTCGGCTGCTCGTAAGACCAGAACCGGTATCCGTCCAGAAGGGCCGGAAGCTCCTCGAGATCGACATACATCATGAAGATCCGGTAACGGAATGAATTGGCAACCGGCAGGAACCGCCGGTGACGGATATGCCCGCTGTAGATGCAACTCGCACGCGGTGCAGCACCGCGTTCCACACTCGTTCCGACTGCTGTCATAATCCCTTGCCGAACGCACTGCAGACCCGCAGTGCACTTTCTACACCATCCTCATGGAAGCCGAATCCCCAGTAGGCCCCGGCGAAATGCGTCCGCCGATCCAGTCCGCCGATCTCGCGGTAGCGTGACTGCGCCTCGATACCGCGTACGCTGTAGACAGGGTGATCGTACACATAACGACCGATCACGCACTCCTCAGCCAGCGGCGGATCCGGATTCAGCGTCACCAGGAACTCATGCGCTGATCGAAGACCCTGCAGGATGTTCATGTCGTACGTCAGCATGGCCCGGTCTCCCGAACCGCCGGAAACACAGTAGTTCCAGCTCGACCACACATGCCTCCGCGACGGCAAGGCGGTCTTGTCCGTATGCAGGACCACGTCATTGGACTGGTACGGGAGAGCGCCGAGCACTTCCCGTTCCACCGGTGTCGCATCGGTTAGGATCCGCAGCGCCTGATCGCTGTGGCAGGCCAGCACAACCTGATCAAACCGCTGCTCTCGGAACCCGTCCACCACCACATCCACACCTTCCGCATCGCGCCGTATGGCCAGCACCCGGGCTCCGGTATGCACGGTAGCGCGCAACTGCTGAAGCAGTGCGGTCACATAGGACCGCGATCCGCCATCAACCACATGCCACTGAAGCAGGCGGCTTAAATCCAGGAACCCGTGGTTCAGGAAGAACTGGACAAACGTCCGCAGCGGGAAACGCTCGAACGTGGATGGTGCCGCCGACCAGATTGCCGCCCCGAAGGGAATCAGGAAGTCGCGCCGGAAGGCTTCCGAGTACCCATGGAGATCCAGATAGGTGCCGATCTCGACGTCATCCCCGAGCTCGCGGACCAGCCGCTTGAACTCGCCGCGAAAGCGCTTGATATCAAGAAGCATCTGCAGGAACGAAGGACGCAGCAGGTTGCCGCGCTGGGCAAAAACCGCATTCCAGGTGGAGAACCCGTATTCCAGTCCGGTCATACGGTTTACCACGCTGAAACTCATCGAGCTGGGCTTGGACCCGACGTTCAAACGTTCCAGAAGCCTTACGAAATTCGGATAGTTCTCGTGGTTGAAGACGATAAACCCTGTATCGACCGCATGCCCGCCATCGAGCGGCACATCAATAGTGTGCGTGTGCCCCCCGATGTAGTCGTTCGCCTCGAAGAGAACCACCTCATGATCTTCCCCCAGCAGCAGCGCCGAGACAAGTCCCGATACCCCGCCCCCGACAACGGCAATTCTCATCGAATCCCCTCTCCATCTGCCTACTTCGCGGGCGGTTTCGGCAGGTCCTTCAGGCAAAGCATGGATCGACGCAGTGCCTCCTCAGGAAGTTTGTAGTCGAAAAGCTTGCCGTCAAAATAGGCGTCATATCCGCCCAGGTCCATCAGGCCGTGACCGGACCAGTTCATCACAATGACCTTTTCCTTCCCCTCCTCCTTCGCCTGCTTCGCCTCGCGAATCGTCTGCGCGATCGCATGGGAGGTTTCCGGTGCCGGGATGAACCCTTCGGTACGCGCCCATAACACTGCCGACTCATAGCATTCAAGCTGTTCAATCGCATTGGCCTCGATCAGGCCTTCCCTCAAGGCATGGCTGACCATCGGCGCCATGCCATGATACCGCAACCCACCCGCATGGATGGGCTCCGGTACGAACGTGTGCCCGAGACTGTGCATCGGCAGCAGCGGGGTCATCATCGCCACATCGCCCGAATCATAGACATACGGGGCCCGCGTCAGCGTCGGACATGCCGCCGGCTCCGTCGCGATCACGCGGACCTCACGCCCGGCAATCTTGTCCGCCAGGAATGGAAATGCCAGACCCGCGAAATTCGACCCCCCCCCCGCGCAACCAATCACAATGTCCGGATACTCCCCGATCTTCAGGAACTGCTTCTTCGCCTCAAGACCGATAATGGTCTGGTGAAGCATGACGTGGTTCAGGACACTGCCCAGGGAGTATCGCGTGTCCTCACGCTGAACCGCCTGCTCCAGCGCCTCGCTGATGGCGATCGCGAGACTGCCGGGCGTGTCCGGGTCCTCCGCCAGGATCCGGCGACCAACCTCGGTCTCCGTGCTCGGGCTGGCCACACAGTTTCCACCCCAGACGCGCATCATCATCTTGCGGAAGGGCTTCTGGATGAAACTGATTCTCACCATGAACACCTTGCACTCGAGCCCGAGAAGCTGGGTGGCAAACGACAAGGCACTGCCCCATTGGCCGGCACCGGTTTCCGTCGTCAGGCGCTTGATGCCGAAAACCTTGTTGTAGTATGCCTGCGCCACCGCCGTGTTCGGCTTGTGGCTGCCGGCCGGGGAAACCCCCTCGTTCTTGTAATAAATGCGGGCCGGTGTTCCCAGTGCAGCCTCCAGCCGGCGAGCCCGGTACATCGGCGTCGGACGCCAGATCTTGTAGAGGCCCATCACCTCGTCGGGAATATCCACCCAGCGATCCGTGCACATCTCCTGCTCAATGAGATTCATCGGGAATACCGGGGCAAGCGCATCCGGTCCGATCGGCTTTCCATGGATATCCACAGGAGGCGGCATCGGTCTTGTAAAATCCGCATTCAGATTGTACCACTGCCGCGGCAGCTCGTCCTCGTTCAGAACCACTTTGATCAGGTCACTCATGCAAACTCCTTGATTATTTTGTCACCCTGCGAGACCCACCGGAACCTTGGCGGAAAACCTACCGGACCGAATGCCATTCTGTCAACCCTACAGACGCAATCCGGCCGCCAGTGACATCGAGATAACGGTATTCTCTATACCAGCCACATCCGGCAGAAACTCCGTATCCCCGCCAGCGCGTGTAATCTCCATGTCGCCCCGGGCCTCGGGTATCGCGTGCGCATCCAGGGAGAAGGTCATGAAGACCGCATCCGTGAAGTGATACGAAACCTCACCACCGGCGCCAAGGTAATCAATGCCTTCAAACGTCTCCTTGAATTTCAGATCACGATGGATGTGATGATCCCGATCCTCAGCCTGCACAAACGGGCTGTATATCACATAGGCGGTCCCGCTGGACTCACCAAACAGGATGCGGGCGCCGATCCCCGCGTATGGCACCTCGAAGACCTGCTCGTAGTCAATCCCGTTCACCCCGCCGGAATTCCCCCGTGTGTCCCGGAACCCGTCCACGGAGTAGATGTAGGTGCGTCCGTATTCGCTCCAGTCCCAGAACAGGCGCTTGAAACCGAGAAGACCAAACAACTCAACCCCGTTCCCCCGGAAGAAGGTGACCGCACCATTGACGTCAACGGTATACGCCTCGTCAATATCCACATCCCCGTCGGAGTAATGCGTCCAGTCAAGTCCCTCCACAAACCAGTCATAGTCCTGCATCGAACCGTTTCCCTTGGTGACCGCTACCCATGCCCCCGCATTCAGCTGCAGGGATGGCCCGATCGCCGCCGAGACCGATCCGCCAACCAACGCCAGCCCGGATATATCCCAGATCAGCTCGCTGAGTTTATAATCACCATCAAACACCAGCTCGCGCGCTTCACCCGATTGCACCATCACCCCCGCGCGCAAGGCCAGTGAATAATGATCACCTTCCGCCAGACACAACGGCGTCCCCTGCCCCGCCTGCATCCCGAACACGTTTACGTTGATCATCGCCACCAGTGCCAGTAGGACTCTTTTCACCCTTCACCTCGCTTTGTTGCCACCGAATTATGACTTCTTCTTGAACAACACCCAGGCCTTGGCATTCTGCGCCAGCGCCGATGCACTGCTGATATTCAGCTTGTACTTGATATTCGCTCGATGCGTCTCCACCGTTTTAATGCTGATATTGAGATTTTCCGCAATCTGAGTTCGGTCAAGCCCTTCCCCGATCGCCTCCAGGACACTGAGTTCCCGTGAACTGATACGCTCCGGCACCAGCGCGAGATCGGTGAGTCCCGAGGTGCTGTCGATATCATCCAATGTGGCCTTGATGGCATCACTGACATAAAGCCCGCCATGCAGTACCGTCTGGATCGCTTCCATAATCCGACGGGAGGCCTCCTGCTTCATGACGTAACCGCGCGCTCCCGCGCGGATGGCCCGCTCGGCGTAGAGGGCCTCGTCATGCATCGAGAGGACCAGGATACAGATCGAAGGATCCCGCTCGCAGAGCATCTTGGTCAGCTCGATCCCATTGACCCCGTCAAGGAATACATCAACAAGCACCAGATCGGGCCGCTGCGCGGCGACCACCAGCATCGCTTCATCCGCCTCCGCCGCCTCGCCACAGACGCTCAATCCCGGGTTCTGCTCGATCATCTGCTTGAGTCCATCCCGCACAATCGGATGATCATCCACAAGCACGATACGCTTGACCACATTGTCCTGATCCTCTTCCATGCCTACACTCCCTCCCTGGATCGCCCGCTTCCGGAACATCGCTACTCCGGAGCGCTCTCCAGATCAAAGGCCGCGTTGAAAACACAAACAACGGCCGTGCCGCCACGTTCCCTGGCATTCACGGACAAGCTTCCACCCGCAAGAGCCGCCCGGTAGCGCATGATCTTCAACCCCATCCCGGCATGAAAACGGTGCTCCGCAATACCGCCGCCGTCATCCGCAATCTCCAGAGTTCCGTTTCCATCCCGGACGTCAAGGGAAATCGTGATGCACTGAACCCCCTCGGCATGCTTCACCGCATTGGCCGTTGCCTCCTGTACAATCCGGTAGAGATTGGTGGCCATGGCATTATCGCTAATCCGGCACGCATCTTCATTGTCACACTGAAACCGGCATTCGATACCATGGTTCGCCTGCGTTTCGCGCGCGAGCTGCGCGATGGCAACCACCAGCCCCTTGTCCATGACATCCACCGGCAGCAAGCCCTTGACAATCCCTTTCATATCCCGGATCAGCGCATTCGTCTGCTCGGATATACGCCTGGCTGCCGCGGCCTCCCCCGGAGCGCATCCAAGCAGCCGCGATTCGAGAGCCTGGCACAGGAACGCGATCCCCACCATCTGCTGCCCGATGGAATCGTGAAGGTC
>CAZGBW010000166.1:0-6271 GCA_964523995.1 uncultured Victivallales bacterium
TCCGCGACATGCCCCGGGCGGTGCCGGACAGCCGTACCGGCATATTCCCTGCCGATGCGTGCATAGTAGGCCTGCAGGTACTCGTCCTGCGGGGACACGGGATTCAGGGTGGCCAACAGGCTTCCTTTCCCCTTCGCCACCGGCTCACCGCCCGAACCTGCACCCGTTCTCCATGTCGCCTCCAACCCGGAGAAGACCGTCCTCCGGACCGCGCGTTCACCGGCAATGCCGCCACGGGACTCCGCCACCAGCAGCGTGTGATCGGGAACCTCCAGGACAACAGAGGGAGAATGCGTGTTGATGATCACCTGACTCAACGGATTGACCTCGCCGATCGCCTCCTCCGGATTCGTCGCGATGTCCTGGAGCAATGCCAGCAGGGCGGGAATTCGTGAAGGGTGGATACTGTTCTCCGGCTCCTCCAGGCAGATCACCCCCCGGTTCCCCGCATCCATTTCCAGCACAGCCAAGGCCAGGAAGCGCAGCGTGCCATCCGAAAGCGAATGGGCCGGGCACAGGGTGCCGTCCCGTCCACGGACCTGGATCGTCAGCAACTCCCGCTTGTCATCCCGGTCAACCGCCACGGACCCGACATCCTCGATCAGCGTCCGCAGCCGGTTCGCCACCTTGAGGTAGACCCCGTTCTCGCCGGAATGCTCCGGATCGCACTCCCCGTGTGCACGGGGCGAGGCCAGGTGATACAATGTGGACGGCAGGTGCGCTCCGTTGGAACCCAGGTGGTACGGCGCACGCATATCGTCCGGTTCGCGAAGCGCGGCGGGCTCCAGATGCATCAGCGTCCATGACTCCATCTCCCGCTTGGCGCAAAGCACCGTCGGCGATTCGGCGGCATTCGCCACCGAGAGCACCGTGCGGGGCTGCGCAACCGGATTGCTGACGATCCGGCCGCTGCTTCCCCCGTCCTGATGCAGCCGGATCACCCGGCAACCATTCTCTTCCGACGTCGAGATGAAGGGCGCCGCCCTATGCCGGATCCGCAATGCCGAGGCTCTCCATTTGGCCGGGTTGTGGTCAAAGGCCAGACTCCTGGCCACCTGCCGGGTCTGGATATGTACGAGTTCTTCCTTCTCGATCTCGAGCCCGCCGCAGGTCCCGGATAGACGCCCCGGCTGTTCACGGTAACGGAGAACCAGCGTGTAACGCAGGAAATTCGCGGTCGCTTCCGCGTGCTGGCCGAGGTCATCAACCGCCTCCGTCGGGGTGATCATTTCAACCATGAACGACAGGCGATCCGAGATCCGTCCGGATTCATGGTGGAAGAGACCCCGCACATCCTCATGACGTCCCGACGCGTTGCGGACCGATAATGCAGCCTCCTGGAGCGTCCTGCAGGAAAGCATGCCCAGGAAGCGGATGGCATCGAAGAGATTGGATTTCCCAACCGCGTTCGGTCCCGCGATACACGTGAAGGGACCAAAGCGGACATCCACATCCACGAGGTTCTTGAATCCGCTGACTTGCAATCGCGTAATCATGACGCTGCTCCATTCGAGGTCCGGATCAACAATGGCACTCTCCGATATACACGGATCATCGGCAGGCGGGACGCGGTCAAAGGTTGGCGAACGGGTTGGACGTGAAAGCGCGGGGTTGCGGGGCGACGGATGGACGCCGCCCCGCGGACGGGCGGGCATCGGGACGCTGTTCGCGCGGCGGAGCGCCGGAGGTGCCTGCACCGGCGGCGACCGTGTTCTTGCGGGCGGTCAGCGATATCCGTTTGCGCGCCAGGTCCACGTCCAGCACGCGCACGGAAATACGGTCTCCAGCCTGCACCACCTCGGACGGATCACTGATGTACCGGTCACAGAGCTGCGAGACATGCACCAGTCCGTCCTGATGCACGCCAATGTCCACAAACGCCCCGAACGCCGTCACATTGGTGACAATCCCCTTCAATTCCATACCGGCGACCAAGTCCGCCATCGTGTTGACATCATCGCGGAACCCGGCATCCTCGAACTGCTCGCGGGGATCGCGCCCGGGTTTCTTCAGTTCACTGATAATGTCGTTGAGCGTCGGTTCTCCGACGTCGTCGGCGATGTACTTCTTGATGCTGATGCGCGTGATGATCTCCACATTGCCGACCAGCTTCTCCAGCGGCTGCCCGAGATCGGCGGCCATGGTCTCCACCAGGCGGTAGCGTTCCGGATGGACGGCGGACGCATCCAGCGGATGACGGCTTCCGCGGATGCGCAGGAAGCCAGCCGCCTGCTCGAACGTTCGCGGCCCCAGCCCGGGCACCTTGAGAAGGTCCTGGCGGCTCCGGAAAGCCCCGTTCTCATTGCGGTAGGCGACGATCTTCCTGGCCAGGGTCTCGCCGACGCCAGCGACGCGCGAAAGCAGCGGGGCGCTGGCGGTGTTCAATTCCACGCCGACATGATTGACGCAGCTCACGACCACATCATCGAGTTTGTCCTTGAGCAGCTCCTGGTAGACATCGTGCTGGTACTGGCCGACACCAATGGATTTCGGGTCTGTCTTGACCAGTTCGGCCAGGGGATCCTGCAACCGCCTGGCAATCGATATCGCGCCGCGCACCGTCAGGTCCAGATCCGGGAACTCCTCGCGGGCGATCGGCGAGGCGCTGTAGACGGAAGCCCCCGCCTCGCTGACGGCGATCACCCGGATGCCGGGCCGTTTCATCATGGCCAGCAGGGCCTTCACAAAGGTCTCGGTCTCACGACCGGCCGTGCCATTACCGATCGCGATGGCCTGCGGGTCATACTTCTGGATGAAGGAACCCAGGTCGATCTGTGCACGCTGCGTCTGGGCGGCACTCTGGCCGGGAAAGATGGTCACGGTGTCGAGATATTTCCCGGTCGCGTCCACGGCGACACACTTGCAGCCGGTACGCAGGCCGGGGTCGATGCCAATGACATTGTTCTCCCCGAAGGGGGCGGCCAGCAGGAGGCTCCGCAGATTCTTGGCGAAAATATCGACCGCCGTCCGGTCGGCCTTCATCTTCATCTCCACCGAGACATCCATCTCCACACTGGTGGTCAGGAGTCGTTTATAAGCATCCTGGATGGCCTTCTCCAGTTCCCCCGCGAAGGGTGAATCCGGGCGCAACCCGCTGAGACTGCGCATATGGTCAAGTTGCGGCTCGGCATCCACGATCAGCATCCGGCGCAACTCGCCTTCGGTTTCCCCCCGGCGGATGGCAAGATAACGGTGCGAGGGTATTTCGGAAACCGGCTGGCTGAAATCGAAATAATCTTTGTATTTCGACGTTTCCGGAGCGGCATCGGGATTGGCCGGCTTGGAGGCGATAATACCGCTCTTGAAATAGGCGTCGCGGATGCGCGCACGGATTTCCGCATTCTCCGCAATCTGCTCGGCAACGATATCCCGGGCTCCCGCCAGCGCCTCCTCGATGGTCCGGACTTCCTTCTCCGCATTCAGGAACGTGGAAACCACCGCAACCGGGTCCGCATCCAGGGCCTGGGAAAGGATCATCTGCGCCAGCGGTTCCAGCCCTTTTTCGCGGGCGATCACCGCCCGCGTCCGGCGTTTCGGCTTGTAGGGCAGATACAGGTCCTCCATCTCCGTCTTGGAAAGACAGCCCTCGATCTTCGTTTTCAGCTCATCGGTCAGCTTGCCCTGCTCGTCAATGGACTTGAGCACGGTGCGTCGACGGTCCTCCAGCGTGTTATAGTAGCTGAGTTTCTCCTGGATGTCCTGGATCTGCACCTCGTCGAGATTCCCGTGGACCTCCTTGCGGTACCGTGCCACGAACGGGATGGTGTTGCCCTCGGCAAGCAGCAGGGCGACGGCGGCCACCTGCCGGGGGCCGATCTGGAGATCGCGGGATACAAAAGGAACAGGGTTGAATACAGCTTCCGTTGTCATCGTGTCAGTGCCCCATCGGTGCAATCGGTGGAATAAACGCTTAGCGGGATGGCATCTTCTCGAGGTTGTCCCTTGCCATCCGGACCAGCGAGCGCCCGTCGGCCTCCTTGTTGGCCCCGGTCTCGTCCCAGGCGTTCTCGACAACCATCAGGTAGCACTTGCGCGCCTCGTCGTATTGCTCGAGTTTCTGGTGCGCGACACCCAGGTTCAGCCAGGCAAAGGCGTTTTTCGGATTGATGGCCAGCGCCTCGTTGAGCAGTTCCTTGGCCTTGTCGTAATTCCCGGCCTGGAGTTCGCGGAACCCCCGATTGGAAAGATCGCGGTCTTTCGTCGGCGGATGGGTGGCGCAGGCACCGGCTGCACAGAGAACGGCAACGGCTATCAGTATTCGTGTCATCATGTTTTTCCCCAGGTTGGATTCCAGACCGGTCACACGGAAAATCTTACATGCCGCAAGGCGGGTTGCAAGTCCTAAAACCGCACGGACACGCTCTCAACCGTTGCTGGCCGCGCGCTGCGGCTTGCCGACGATGATCTTGCGCAGACGGATCGTTTTCGGGGTCACCTCGACAAGCTCGTCCTGGTTGATGTAGGCGATGCAGTCCTCAAGACTCATGCGCACCGGCGTGGTCAGGATCACATTCTCATCCGAGCCGGACGCCCGCATGTTGGTCAGCTGCTTGCCCTTGGCAGGATTGACGGTCAGGTCGTTATCCCGGCAGTGCTCACCGATGATCTGCCCGCGGTAGATCCGGATGCCGGGCCCCATGAAGAGACTGCCGCGATTCTGGAGGTTGAAGAGCGCATAGGCGACGGTGGTGCAGGTTTCCATGCTGACCAGCACACCGTTCTTGCGGTTCCGCATCTCGCCGGCGAAACGGTCGTAACCGCTGAAGATGTAGGTCATGACGCCCATGCCCCGGGTATCGGACATGAACTCCGACTTGTAGCCAAGCAATCCGCGCGTGGGAATGATGTAGCAGAGCCGGACCATGCCGTTATTCTGGTGCATCTCGGTCATCAGCCCGCGGCGTCCCCCGAGCTTCTCGATGACGATGCCCGCGTACGGTTCCTCGACATCGATCGTGAGGGCCTCGTACGGTTCCAGAAGCTGCCCGTTTTCCTGCCGGGTGATCACCTGCGGGCAGCCAACCTGGAACTCGTAGCCCTCCCGGCGCATGCGCTCGACGAGAATGGAAAGGTGGAGCTCGCCCCGGCCGGAAACCCGGAAGCCGGCACTGCCGTCAGCCAGTTCCGCGACATGCAACGCCACATCCGAGAGGGTCTCGCGCATCAGACGCTCGCGCAGGTGCGTCGAGGTGACAAAGGTTCCCTCGGTACCGGCGAACGGCGATGTGTTCGGGAAGAACGTCATGGAAAGCGTCGGCGGATCCACGGCGGGGGCTGGCAGCGGGATGGGCGTCTCGGGCGATGTGTAGGTGTCGCCGACGGTGACTTCATCCATGCCGGCGACCGCCACGATCTCGCCAATACCGGCCGCGGTGATCTCGACCTTGCGGGTCTCTTCAAACCGGTAGATCTTGGTGATGCGGGTCGGGACGGACTTGCCGTCCGGGTTTGCCACGAGCGCCGGCATGTTGACCTTCAGGGTGCCCGACGTGATCTTGCCGATCCCCAGGCGTCCGAGGAAGGGGGAGTAGTCGATACTCTTGACCTGCAGTTGAAGCGGGCCATCCGGATCGCCGACAGGCCCAGGAACGTATTTGATGATGCTGTCGAGCAACGGGATCATATCGGTGCCGGGCTGGGCCGGGGACAGGGAGGACAAGCCATCGCGCGCCGAGGCGTAAACCACATGGAAGTCGAGGATCTCGTGCGGGGCATCGAGCTTGACAAAGAGATCGAAGACCTGGTCGAGCACCCAGCCGGGGCGGGCGGCGGGCTTATCCATCTTATTGATGACCACGATGATCGGAAGATTCAGAGCCAGGGCCTTCTTGAGGACGAAGAAGGTCTGCGGCATGGGGCCCTCCTGCGCATCCACCAGCAGGAGCGCCCCATCGGCCATCTGCAGCACACGCTCGACCTGCCCCCCGAAGTCCGCGTGCCCCGGAGTGTCAATGATGTTGATCCGGTACCCGTTATAGGAGAATGCGCCGTTCTTGGCGGCAATGGTGATCCCGCGCTCGCGTTCGAGATCCATGGAGTCCATGAGGCGCTCGGCAACAGCGCGGTTCTCGCGGAACGAGCCGCTCTGCTTGAAGAGCTCGTCCACAAGCGTGGTCTTGCCGTGGTCGACGTGAGCGATAATGGCGACATTGCGGAGTTTATTGGTATCGAGAATCAAGGGGTTCCTTTGTTGTTTCCGGGGCTGAAAGAACGCCCCTTGTATCATGCCACCCGCGCCGTTGCAAGCATTTGTAGGGGTTGGCCGCGTCAC
>CAZGBW010000167.1:0-6259 GCA_964523995.1 uncultured Victivallales bacterium
TGTCAATCTTGTGCATGGTCCACGGTTCGGCTGCGCAGAGGCTTGTGGCCAGCCCTAGCATGGTCATGACGATATTGCGGGTTTTGTTCATATTGCGAATTTTGTTCATATCGATATTTCCTATGATTTGAGGTACACGCCCCCATCTAGCAGCGCTTTCTTGAGCTCGGGGTATTTCAGGTCCCGCGGCATGCAGGTTTTTGCGGCGCACAGTGCGGCTGCTGTTCCGACCGCCTGTCCCTGGGCCATGCAACTGACGGTATTGCGGGTTGAATGGTGTGCAACGAATGCCGACGTAATCATCATGCCGGCCACCAGCAGGTTTTCTATTTCTGCGGCACACAACGCCCGATAGGGGATGCCAAACGAACCGCCACCGCCACCGATCGGTTTCTCCTGATCCTGGAAGCCGTAGGCCATCACATCATCGTCGAAGTGCCTGCCGCCCAGCACATCGCTCGCTGAGATGTCGTAATCGCACTTGATCACGCGGCCACGGCGGATGTTCAGGACGGGGCTGGACCGGGCGGAGAACGCCGTCTCGCAGCCGGGTACTTTGCGGATCTTCGCAATCAGTTCTTGCTGAAGCTTTCTCGCCTCCAACTCATACTTGGCCATCTCATCCCTGTCGGTCACGCTCCACGTTTTCGACGTCCCCCAATCGCCACCCACATCCGCCTTGACGAACATCAGGTAGTTGTCGTGAACGGTTGTGGTCGCCAGCCGCAGGTCGAAATCTTTGTTCCCACCCTTGAAACGAACGATCTTCCCATCTTTTCCACTGCGCAGCCCTTCAGCGTATTGGACGATTTGAAGGTTTTTGCAGAGACTCTCAACATCGACGTTCGCCATCCCCATGCTGTTGCACAGCGGGAAATCGTTCGGTTCCGAATACCCGGCGCCAGCGTGTGCTGCCAGGTCGCCGTATCCGGTACAGTCTATGAATGTGGACGCGAAGAAGGCCTCCCGGCCGGAGCGGCTTTCTGCAATAACACCCTTGATCCGCTTTCCCTCGGTGATGACGTCAGCCAGCAAGGTGTTGAGACACACATAGACACCCGCTTCATGGAGCATGGTGTGAGAGAGCAGCTTGTACAATTCCACGTCAACCGCTAGGCAGACCGAGTCATGCGCATATCCCTTACTCAACTCGGCGTGCCCGGAGGTGCCGCCCATCCGGGTTAGACGTTCTATGATTTCGTGGGGGATGCCTTTGACTAGCTGTGTCTTCTTGACGCCGGGGTACGGCTTCCAGACATTGAAGAAGCTGTGCAGTGCAGTCCCACCTTCGGTGATAATACCGCCGGTATAACCTTTCGACTCGATCAGTACCGTCTTCGCGCCCTGTCGTGCCGCGGCTATCGCAGCCATCACACCGGCGGTTCCGCCGCCCGCTACCACCACATCGAACCGGCGTGCCGGAAGCCGCTTGGCCGGCTCTTCGTAAGAGTCACCAGCGGGCTCTGGCTTGGCGGGAGCAGGCGCTGCCTTCACCTTATCCTGCTGTTCCTCGGCCATTCCTTCACCTGCGCAGGCTGCGAGGCCCAGTGCCACCGCGCCTTTGAGGAGACTCCGCCTATTCAGGCTGTTCTTTGTCCATTTTGCATTCATCTGTTTCTTCGCGACGATATAGGTTGTTTACTGAACTATCGGGCCAGCCCGATTTCCGCCATCCTGAGCCCTTCGACAAAGAGGTCCATCTGCCCGATGGGATGATATTGTTGGTCGGCCTTCGGATCCTGTTCGAAGCGCACGCAACTGAAAACCGCCAGGGTGTTCGAGCCCTTCTTCAGATGCCTGGCGTCCTTCTTGTCCAGCATGACGCGATTATACTTCGGATAGAATTCAAAATAGGCGAATGAATGAATCTCCTGCCCGTTCAGGTAAACACGATATCCTTGGTTCGCCAGGATGCTGATGCGATAGCAGTCATGGTCCAGGTCCTTCACCTCGAAATTCGTGCGCATCAGGAGGAACTCGCCGGTTCCCCACGCGGAGTTGTTGGCAATCGTCCGGTCAGGTGTGGCGCTCCACATGAGGCCGTATTTCCAAGCCTTGTAATCACCCACGCCGACGGGTGCCCGTCCGCTCTGCCATTGGCTGACATCGAACCCGGGGTCTTGCCAATTCGCCAAGCCGGGTGGCAATTCAACATTTCGGAAACGCTTGATTTCCCGCGGATGGAGTTTGTCCTTGTCGGTCAATGGATCGAACGCGCGATAGTGCCAGACGCGCTCCGTTGGCGAGGGCGCTCCGACAACCTCCCAGCCGGCCACCTGCTTCTTGAGCCGGGTCAGGTCGATGATCAATTCGATCAGGGTGCCATCGCCGAGGTCCTTGGCCGCATTTTGACGCTTGATCAACTCAGGCAGGAAGGACTCGGAAAGAACGCGCGTCAACTTCTGCTTTTCCTGGGGAGGGAGCTTTGCAAGCGCCGGTAGCAACCCGACGAAACGATCGCTCACAATGCCATCCGGGGCCCTGACGATATTCATGAGATTCGGTGTATCCAGAACGGTGTGCCTCCCAACCGAAGCGATGGCCTCGCCGAGATCCGCGGCGGCCTCGGGTGCCTGACGGATGGATGCCAGCGCGACTTCAACGATATTGGCGGTTCCTTCCAGCGAGCGCCGGGCTCCTCCAACATTCGGCAGGATCTCGCTCTTCATGGTGGCCTTGGTGAAACCGGCCACGATCAGCTTGCCCGGTGCGCTGTCGTTCTTCCATTTTGCCAGGGCATTCCTGAGCTGATTGAGCATCTGGACGCGCGGATTGTAATTGCCCTCCCGGGTCATGACATCGATCAGGACCGGCAGGTATTTCACGAAGGATTGCTCGTCGTCCCGCAGGCCCATCAAGGCCAGGAACGCCGACTCGCGCAGCCACCAGTCCTCGTTGGTGGTCCATGGGAGAATGGCGGGGATGTTGCGCTTGATGACCTCGACCGGGGCATGGTGCAGCGCCTGCATCGCGCCATCGATCACAAACCAAGCCTCCTTGGGATCACTCATGATCCGGGTGATCGCCTCGTTCATCGCGGGCGTGAAGTCGCCGGGCTTGAGCGCCAGCCTGCCCACCGCAGGTTCGGTAAACCACGCATGGTAATCGTTGATGCCATCGAGCGCGGCGCGGCGCAGACGGGGATCCGGATCGCGCAGCAGTTGCTCCAACTCACCGAATTTGCGGGTCATGGCCAAGCCCTTGGCTGCGGCCGCACGCACCTGGAAGCGCGCGTGGCGCACATTCTTGAGCAGCGTGTCCAGCGGGATCGCCTGCACATTGCCCGGGCCATAGCTGAGACCGAGTGGCAACTGCCGGAAGGGAATGTGGATTTCCTCCTCCTTGCCATACTTGCCGAAGTCTTTGTTAGGCTTGGAGGAGTGAAACGCCAGGTCCGCCGCCGTGCCCCAGAGGCGCTCCGGAAGTGAGAAGTCCACCGCATGTTTCGAACGCGGAGCACCGGTGATATGCAGGGTTTTCAGGGGCGCGGTATAAGCCAGGGCCAGCGCAATCCCCGCCTCCGTGGGATGGAGTGAGGCGTGGCTCGACGGAAATGAGAACGCCCCCGATGCCTCCCGGTACAAGTCATACTGCCAGCGGAAACGCTGCTGCGTCTGATGATACAAATTCGCATCGTAGTCGAGCATGTAGCAGTTGGTCAGGCTTTCCCAGTAGATCTCCCAAACATAGTCTCTGGACGGCCAACTGGTGAGCGAGGAAAAGGCGAACGCCTCCTTAGCTTTTCGATAGATCGTGGTGTCTCCCTTGGCGCCACTGGCTACATGCATCACGGCTGCGCTCGCCCCGTCGCGACCGCCTGACCGGAAGATGTACCATGAGCGCTGGTCGGCGACCGGGATGGCACCACGGCCGGCAAAGCGGTACCAATGTGTGAGCGCCCCCAGCAGGGTCTTCTCGTCAACATTCGCCCCGCACACCTTGCCCAGAACCAGGGTCAGCAACACCTGGTTGCCCGCGGAGTGCATTATGCCACCTCCCGCCTCGTAGCTCGGACTGATGTCGGTGCTCCAATGGGTCCAGCCAACGTTATAGACCTGCCGGCGTTTGGCATCATCGCAGTAGTGCTGCAGGATCGGCAGCACGGAGCGGTCTCCCGTCCGCAGATAATACTCCGCGCAGGCGACGCCGTTGTAGCCGTTGTCCCAAGTCATGTCTCCGATTCCCCTGACGCTCCCATCCGCATTCAGAAACTGGGAGAAGTACTCCTTGACGCGCGGGACATATTTGTCATCGCCGGTCGAAAGCAGGAACAGGCAGGCGAGCCCGTTCAAAAAACCGTGCTTCTTCATCCGGTCCTTGCCGGAGTAAAACTCGGCCGCCCGCCTGACGATGGCCTTCGATTTCGCGCAATTCAACGGGAAGGTCGGACTGTAGGCCCCCAGCACCGGCACCTTGACGGTCACCTGCCTGGGCTTGCCGGCCGTTGCGGGCTCGACATCGAAGGTGAGGGCTCCGTCCTTCGCCTCGGCCTCCGTCAGCGCGTTGCCAAGCAGCACCAGCGGGTTCTTTCCCTGGAGCATCGCGCCATTGACGCCAAGAATGACATCCCCTTTGCTGAATTTGCCGAATGCCGGGGTGTCCGGGTGGACTTCCTCCACGGTGACCTTCACGCCCTTGTAGACCCGCGCCTCGATGCCGGTCGCCCCAATTGGGCCCATTTCGGACTCGCCGTTGGGATTCGGGCGCATGCCGTAGACCTGCGGCTCGGTGTAGTATTCCGGCGCGCCCTGGAGGGTCGCGGGAATGATCGCCATGAGGCACCCTAGCAGTACCGGGATCATCGGGTACGGGCCGTGGTGTTGGGGGGATTGACTGTTGGGTCGGACTGTTGCTTCTGTATCATTCATGACGGGTGGTGGTATTGACTTTGTGGTTCTTGAATCGGTTGTAGTGATATTACGTCAGCGCCCCAGCAGTTCTATCTCCTGCAGGCACCACGCATACTTGCCGCCTGGCGGGTTCGTTGAATTAGGTCTCCGGGTCCAACCATGTGAATAAGAGAGCCAGAGGGTCTTGCCGTCAGCGGCAATGAATTTACTCGGCAGGTTCACAAAATAGGCCTCATCGCCAAAGGCCTTCATGTAGGAAGCGAGCTTCCACGGACCGGTCAAATCGCTCGACTCGAGCAGATAGGTGTCGTAGGGGCCGACACTGTCCACCTTCGGCCCCCTGCCGTCGGTAACGCACATGATATACCTCTTCAATCCAGGAACATAAGTTGCCGTGACGATCCCCATGTGATCATTCCATTCCAGAAGCGGCTTGATCTTCTGGAATTCGGTGGTCCAGACCGCATTGCCTTTGTCGTCCTTCCCCCCGTAGAACTCCCAGGCGGAGGGATCGTTCATTGTTTCGGGGCTCGGCTTGACCCGCAAGAGGTATACCTGGTCTCCGGTCACCCAACTGTTGAAGGAATCAGGACGCGTCGCACCATGCGCCACCATGTATGCATGGCCATCGGGCGAATGCTCCATGTTCTTTCCGAAATCAACAAAATGCGGCGCCCCGATCTTGACCCTAGCGCCGGCCTTGCCCGTTGCATACGCTGATTTCTCGAATTTCTCCTGCATCTTAAACATCTTCACAGTGCGGCCATCTTTCGCGGACTCGCCAAAAAGTGGATTCAGGGCGGTGCGCTGCTCGGGAAGCCAGCTCTGCCCGAAATCCTTCGAGATATTGAATCCCGGAAACGGCCCCATTATGTCCCATGGATCCTTATGCCAGTCGAGGCAGTACGATCCGTAATACCAGACACCGTTGTAGACCAAACTGCCGCAGGGATACTGGCCGCCATAAGGGAACGGCTCGTGAGGGATCAGGCCGGCCCGGGTGATTTTCAGGTCGATGGGATCGTCGCCCTCGATCACAGCAAAACCGGTCACGGGGGATTTCAATTCTTCGAAGTTATAACCGGAGCCCGAGAACACACGCTCGGTTTTCCCGTCGGCGAGCGGCAAATAAACACTCCCGTCGGTGAATGGCGAATACAACCGGTCATCCGAAGCCCATGACGGGTACCATGTGTCGCCGGCTTCGTAGGTCTTGTTTCTTCCGGTAAAGGAGACGCCCGCGACGGCATCCGAGGCCTCGAACGGGCAATCGGCGGGCGGTTCCGACTTCCACTCTTTCCCGCCCGAAACTTCCTGCGTCGGACACGGGACGTTCAACAACTGCACGGGACCAAGGAGGCCTGATTCGTGGGGGCCTTGAATCGGGACTTTCTGCGTGATACGGGTAA
>CAZGBW010000168.1:0-6251 GCA_964523995.1 uncultured Victivallales bacterium
GTCGCCCGTAATCGTCCACCGGGCTTCCGGAAAGTTCCCACTCGTTTTTGCACGGTCCCCGTGTGGTTGGCTTGATTGTGGAGGGGAGACCAGCCAGCCCCTGGTCGTATCCTAGAGCGCCAGCATGAACTGGAACGTCTTGTCCGCGAAGCCGGGCAGCGATTCGTGTCCGAAGTCGGGATATATCTCCAGCGACTTTCCGGAGGTGATCTTGTTGTAGGCTGCAAACTGCGTGGATGGCGGGCAGATGGTATCCATCAGGCCCACGCCCATCAACACGTCCGCCCGGATGCGCGGGGCAAGGTGCTGCACGTCGATGTACCCCAGCCGTTCGAAAATGTCGTCCTCGCGCTTGTGCTGCGGATCAAAGAGCCGGAAGAAACTCTTCAGCTCGGCATAGGCGTCCTTCGCCTGGTCCATGTTCCAGACGCGGCGGTAATCGGACAGGAAGGGATACGCGGGCGCGGCCCGTCGGATGCGGGGCTCCAGCGAGGCGCAGGCCAGGGTAAGCCCGCCGCCCTGGCTCCCGCCCATGGCGCCGACGCGCTTCTCGTCCACGTCCGGCATGCTCATTACAATCCGTGCCAACTGGGCGGTATCGAGGAAGATCTGCCGGAACAGCAGTTTCTCCGGCGCGTCTTCAAGTCCCCGGATGATCTGCCCCTGGTGGGTGTTCCCCTTCACGCCGCCGACATCCTCCGAAAGCCCGCCCTGTCCCCGGCAATCGAGCGCGGCGACCGTGAAGCCGGCGGCGGCATAGCCAAGGTAATCCACCCAGGCCCCGCAGCCTCCGCTGTAGCCGTGGAAGTGCAGGACCGCCGGGTGTTTTCCGGCCGGTTTTGCCGGCTGCACCAGTTTCGCGTGGACCCGCGCGCCGCCGACGCCGGAGAACCAGAGATGCGAGCAGGTGGCAAACGGAGTCTGGAAGGCGGCGTCGGGGATGATCTCGACTTGCGGATTCATCGCGCGCATCTCCGCCAGCGCCTTATCCCAGTAGGCATCGAAGTCGGCGGGGCGCGGATTGATTCCCTGATACTCCTGCAACTTCTCGAACGGCATGTCAAACAGCAGCGGCATGATGATATCTCCTTCGATTCCTGTAAACGATCCGGGGTCCCCACGCGGGGAATGGCCTGATGCAGCGTTCAGCGCAGCAGCCTACCAGAAGCGTTTCCGCCGCGTCAAACAGAGATGTCCCTGAATTTCCGCTGGATGTCCACAGTGCCCGCCTGCTAGCATCCCGAGGATAGTTGTGGGAGCCAGCATTCAGCCATCAACGACGGCGAATGTGAGACAGGGGGGGATAGATGAAAGCGGTAATTCTCGATTCGAAAGTCATATGCAGGCAAGCGGGCCGCTACATGGCCTGGCCAACCATTGCCGCGACCCCCGGTGGAGATCTGCTTGCCGTGTTCTCCGGGGACCGCGATGCGCACGTCTGCCCGTTCGGGAAGACCTTCCTGATCCGCTCCCCGGATCGCGGGCAGACCTGGAGTCCGCCGGAACTGGTCAACAACACGCCGCTGGATGATCGCGACGCCGGTCTCTGCGTCTGCCGCGACGGGACGGTCCTGGTGACTTGGTTTGCCTTGTACAGGGAACCGTGGCGGACGAGCGGGGGCGAAGGGCGCTGGCCCGACTACATGAAGTCCGTGTCGGCACAGGATGTCGCCGACTGGAGCGCCGATGGCTTGATTGATCCCACCGGCGGGCGGCGGGGTCATTGGATTCGGCGGTCAACCGATAATGCCCACACGTGGGAGGCCCCCGTCCGCGTTCCGCCAACGGCCCCGCACGGGCCCATCGAGTGCGCCGATGGCCGGTTGCTGTATGTCGGGAACAGTGCTTATGAGCGGATCAACAAGACCAGCTCCATCCTCTGCTCGGAATCGCGCGATCAGGGCCGGACCTGGGTCAATATCGGAAGTATCCCGATGTTTCCCGCGCTTCCTGCAGGCACGGCGCTGGAGCTTGCCTATCTCGGTGAGCCGCATGTGGTCGAGGCGGCACCCGGCCACCTGGTGGCCATGGCGCGGTACGAGGAGCGGCCTAAACACCAGGAGGACCAGAATTGCTTCCTGTGGCAGTTCGACTCGTATGACGGGGGCTGCACCTGGACGGCCCCCCGGCGTACGGAGATATGGGGCAAGCCCCCGCACCTGATACGGCTCCGGGACGGCCGGCTGCTTGTCACCTACGGGATCCGCCACGCCCCCACCGGCCAGCGCGCATGCCTATCGTCCGATGGCGGGCGCACCTGGGACTACCGGAATGAAGTGGTGTTGCGGGACGACGCGCCGAACGAGGACCTGGGGTACCCGGCATCCGTCGAGTGCGATGACGGGACGATCATGACGGTTTACTACCAGGTGGACCGCCTCGGCGAGAAACCCTGCCTGATGGCTACGCGATGGCGGATGTGATCAATCACGTATGCAAGGGAAGACCATGGACTTGACCGAGCTGGGATTTGATGACTGGGTTGAGCAGCATGCCACGCCCCTGTTGCAGCCGGGGCAGGGCATGGCGCGTGTCACGGCCGTTGACAGGGGGGCGTTCCTCATCCGGACCGGGGATGCCGAGATTAGCGCGGCACTCGCGGGCAAGTTCCGTTTCGCGGTGGAGTCCGCCATGGATCTGCCTTGTGTCGGCGACTGGGTATCTGTGCAGGGCCACGCCTCGGGTGGCCCCGCCATGATTCACAGTGTTGTCCCGAGGAAAACGGTCCTGCGTCGAAAATGCCCCGGCAGGACGGTAGACTTCCAGATGATCGCCGCGAACATTGATGTCGCGTTCATCGTGCAGGCCTGCGGATACGATTTCAACCTGGGCAGGCTCGACCGGTACCTGGTGATGGCCACCGAGGGCGGGATTGAACCGTGGGTCATCCTGACCAAGACCGACTTGATACCGCCAGGGCAACTCGATCAGGCGATCGGGCAGGTCCGGCTGACGCGCGGCTCCGCCGGGATCCTTGCCCTCAGCAATGCGACAGGCGTCGGATTGCACGAGTTCCGGGCCCTGCTTGAGCCCGGGAGGACATACTGCCTGCTTGGCTCATCGGGAGTCGGGAAGACCACCCTTATCAACCGGCTTCTCGGGCACGATACGTTTGACACGAGGGCTGTCAGCGGGACCGGCGAGGGCGTCCACACCACGGCCCGCCGCCAGTTGCTGGTCCTTGACAATGGAGCCATGCTCGTGGACACGCCCGGAATGCGCGAATTGGGTCTGCTTGGAACGAGCGACGGGGTGGACGACACGTTTACCGGGATCCGCGAGCACGCCGGGGGCTGTCGCTTCGCGAACTGCACGCACACGGGCGAGCCCGGATGCTCGGTCCTCCAGGCCGTGGAGAACGGGACGCTGGATGAGGGCCTGCACCAGAGCTACCTCAAGCTCAGGAAGGAGACGGAATACCATGATCTCTCCTACGCCGAGAAGCGCAGGAGCGACCGGTCCTTCGGGCGATTCCTCAAGTCCGCCAAGAAGAACCTGAGGGATTGATCGCTATCGCCTCTCCATTCGCGCACGCATCGCATCGTCGGCCAGCGGGTATCGCGGTATCGCAGCGGCGGGAAAAAAACTTGCAAATGTTCCGCTATTGCGGTAGACGTCAGATCAGCGTTTCAGAATAAAGGGTAATCCGATCACGATTAACGGGATGCGGATCGATCCGGAGTCGTACCGCGGCCGTCGTAACGTTCCGCGCAATATATCAGAAGGAGACTAAAATGGCAGCGACAAAGAAAATCGCCGTGAAGGCAGAAGCAAAACCAAAGGTTGAGAAAAAGACGTCCGCCGCGAAGATCACCGCCGCGCGAAAAGCAGCACCGGTAGCGGTGGCTTCGACGGTGGCTTCGCGTGAGGACCACTTCAATCGGATTCAGAAGGAAGCGTATTTCCTGGCGGAAAAGGATGGATTCAAGGGCGACCCGACGAAATACTGGCTGACGGCCGAGGCTAACGTCTTGCGTGCCGGGCACTAGCACACGCTGGCCGGCGATGCTGGCTTGGGGAAGATCCGGATCCACGTCATGGAAGTAATCATCAAGGATGATGCCGAGCAGGCCAGTGTGATCGCTGCTTGTATTGTCGCCAGGCTCGTGCGTGAGAAACCGACGGCAGTGCTCGGGTTGGCGACGGGGAGCACCCCCGCGCGTCTTTACCGGGAACTGGTACGCATGCACCGAGAGGAAGGGTTGGATTTCGGGCGCGTGACTACCTTCAATCTTGATGAATACGTCGGACTGGATGCCGGGCATCCGGGCTCCTATCACTATTTCATGCACGAGAATCTCTTTGCGCACGTCAACATCGCGCCTGGAAATATTCATATTCCGGATGGAACGGTGGCCGATGTGATGAACCATTGCCAGGACTATGAGAGCTCGATCGCGGCCGCCGGCGGTATTGACCTGCAGGTTCTCGGGATCGGCTCCGATGGTCATCTCGGGTTCAACGAGCCCTCGTCCTCGCTGGCATCCCGCACCCGCATCAAGACATTGACGGACGAGACCCGGCGCGACAATTCGCGATTCTTCTCCTCGATTGAGCAAGTCCCTTATCACTGCATCACGATGGGAATGGGAACGATTCTCGATAGTCGAGTCTGCTTGCTGCTGGCCTTCGGGAGTGGTAAGGCGGAGGCGATTGTCAAGAGCGTCGAGGGACCGATTACCGCCATGGTCCCGGCTAGCGCGCTTCAGTTGCACCGGCACGTCCATGTGCTGCTTGACGAGGCAGCGGCCTCCAGCCTGGATAGGCTTGACTACTACCGCTGGGTCTACGCGCACAAACCGGAGTGGCAGTCGTACCGCTAACCCGTGGCGGCCTTCCGTTCCGCCTGCCAGACGTGGACTTTTGCCTGAATATTTGGAGCTTGCCCGGAAGGCCCTGTTTCCGGTATAAATTATTTTTCGTGTAGTTGCGGTCGCATTTTATCTCGGGATAGAACGCAGGAAGACCGCACGGTATAAACGCAGGTAACAACAGTAGTAACAGTAACATGGCATTAAAGGCTCAGAAGAAGAGGCACATTGACATTGATCTTTCCCGGATCGTATCCGTGGATAATGATGAAATGTCGAAAATGTATGCAGAGACGCTGAAAAGCTTCAGCGAGGGGTCAATCGTTCCCGGCAAAGTCCTGGCGATCCAGAACAACGAAGTGCTCGTGGATATCGGCTATAAATCCGAGGGCGTGATTGACGGCCATGAATTCAAGGACATTGCCGCCGTGCAGGTGGGCGATCAGCTTGACGTGCTTCTCGACCAGATGGAAGATGATTGCGGCATGGTCATTCTCAGCAAGGAGAAGGCCGAACAGCAGATCCAGTGGGAGCATGTCATCAAGTCGTGCGAAGAGGGCAGCACGGTGATGGGCGTGGTCAAGGCTCGTGTCAAGGGCGGCATGGTGGTGGATGTGAACGGCGTGGACGCTTTCCTTCCCGGTTCGCAGGTGGACGTCAGCCCGATGCACAACGTGGACTCGCTGATTGACAATGAATTCGAATTCAAGGTTATCAAGATCAACGAGGACCGTCGCAACATCATCCTGTCGCGCCGGGATCTGATTGAGGAGCGCATGCGCGTGAAGAAACGCGAGCTGCTCTCGACGATCGTGAAGGGGCAGGCGCGCAAGGGCACGGTGAAGAATATCACCGATTTCGGCGTGTTTGTGGACCTGGATGGTTTGGACGGCCTGCTGCATATCACGGATATGAGCTGGGGCCGGATCAAGCATCCGTCGGAGATGGTACGCGTTGGCGATCCTATCGAGGTGGTGATCCTGGATGTGGATCAGGACAAGGAGCGGGTGTCGCTCGGCCTGAAGCAGCGTTCGGCGAACCCGTGGGATGACATCAACGAGAAGTTCCCGGTTGGCAGCCGTCTGCGCGGCAAGGTCGTCAATCTGGTGCCCTACGGCGCGTTCGTGGAGATCGAGGAGGGTGTCGAGGGATTGGTGCATGTTTCCGAGATCAGTTGGACCAAGCGCGTGGCGCGGGCCTCGGATGTGCTCTCGGTCGGCGACGAGGTCGATGTGGTGGTCCTGAGCGTGAATCCGGAAGAGCAGAAGATCGCCCTGGGCATGCGGCAGACAGAGGCCAACCCGTGGGATACGGTACAGGCGCGTTACCCGGTCGGTACCCGCATCAATGGGCAGGTCCGCAACTTCACGTCCTATGGCGCGTTTGTCGAGCTCGAGGACGGCATTGACGGTATGATCCACGTCTCGGATATGTCCTGGA
>CAZGBW010000169.1:0-6247 GCA_964523995.1 uncultured Victivallales bacterium
ACGAAGTGCTCCGCCAGCACGGCCACTCGCCGAGCGAGGCGTTCAACGAGACCGTCGAGGAACTCACGCAGAGCCTCATCCGCCTCGTGGACGAGAACGGCATGGACTGGATGTTCGCCAACTGCTCGGCCACCGCCCAGCGCGGCGCGCTCGACTGGCGCCCGAAGTTCAAGGCCGCCACGCTGCCCGTGTTCAAGGAGCTCTACCAGCGGGTCAAGGACGGCACCGAGACCAAGCGCGTGATCAGCATGTGCGGGCGCAAGGACTACAAGGAACTGCTGGACAAGGAACTGTCCGAACTCGGCAATTCCGAGATGTGGCTGGCCGGCAAGGCCTGCCGCAGCCTCCGCCCGAAGGAAAAAGCCAAGGAAGTCACCAAGGCCACCAAGGGCGTTGCCGGTCGCGGCAAGAACTGAGGACGACCACGGAAGAAAAAGGGCGGCCCCGCAACGGGCCGCCCTTTTTGTTTGTCTATTCACCAAAGGGATGAATCAGCAGCCCGGAACGCAGCTTCGGCTCGAACCAGGTGCTCTTTGGAGGCATCTCGCGACCGGCATCGGCAATCGTCATCATCTGCTCGACCGTCACCGGCGCCATCGAGAACGCCACCGCGCCCGCGCCGCTGTCCACCAGGCGCTCCAGCGCACCGGTCCCCCGGATCCCGCCAATGAACTCGATCCGCTCCGAGGTCCGCGGATCCTCGATGCCGAGCAGCGGCGCCAGCACCCGCTGCTGCAGGACGCTGACATCCAGGCGATCCACGGGGTCGTCGGCACCGGGATCCTCCCAGCCCAGGTGGTACCAGTGCCCCCCGATGTACATACCCGCCTCGCGACTGCGTCCGGGCACCACCGGCGCGAGCGATTTGCGGATCGAGAACAGGGTTCCCATCAGCGCCAGGAAATCAGGTTCCGACATCCCGTTCAGATCCCGCACACACCGGTTGTAGGGCATGATCCGGAGCTGTGTGCCGGGAAATAGCACGGCCAGGAAACGGTTGTACTCCTCGTCCCCCCGGTGCCCGGGATTGGCCGCCGCCAGATCCGTCGCCGCCCGCACCGCCGCCGCCGCCCGGTGATGCCCGTCGGCGATGTAGAAGGCCGGTACCGCCTCGAACGCCTTCTCGAACGCCGACGGCTCCGGGATACGCCAGACCGTATGCACGATGCCATCCACCGCCGTGAAGTCATACAGCGGCTGGCGGTTCTCCACCTGCCGCACCAGCGCGTCGATCGCCGCCTCGTCGCGATAGGTCAGGAAGACCGGGCCGCTGTTGGCCTGCAGGGCCTTGACGTGCCGAGTCCGGTCATCCTCCTTGTCGCGCCTTGTCTTCTCATGCTTCAGGATCCGGTTCCGCCGGTAATCCTCCGCATCGCAGCAGACCACCACCCCGCGCTGGACATGCGTCCCCATGCGCTGCCGGTAAAGGAACAGGCTGCGCTCGCGATCCTGGATCAGCGTCCCGTCCGCCCGGTACCCATCGAGCGCCGCCGCCGCCTTCGCATAGACCGCCGCCCCATGCACATCCACATCAGCCGGCATGGCGATCTCCGGACGCACCACATGCAGGAAACTGCGCGGCTTCCCGGCCGCCAGCGCCACCGCCTCCTCGCGGTTCACCGTATCGTAGGGCACGCACGCCACCTCCGCCACCACGGCCGCCTCCGGCCTCAACGCCTTGAATCCGTATATTCTCATTCCCGCTTCAACCCCTTGTATTGTTGAACCTCCGCCTCCAGTTCCGCGACCCGTTCCTGGAGCCGGTCGGTCATTTGCAGCAAATCCATCGTTCTCGCCCGCACCCGCTCCTCCATCTCGACATGATGGGCCAGCGACTCCTCCTCGTCCTTGCGGTGCACGGTGATATCGGCCACCGAGAAGACGATCCCTCGCGCAGCGTCATCCGAACCCCGGCTGCAGGTGGCGGAAACCTGCACATAGACCGGCTCACCGCTGCCGTTGTCAATATCAAGCTCGATCATCCAGGATTCATCGCTGCCCAGGGAACTGTCAATCAGGCTGCCCACGTCCGCCGGGGACCCGAGCATCTCGCGGATGTCCTGCCCCTGCAGATCCTCCTCCTCACGCCCCAGCATCGAGCAGAGCGCCGGGTTCACATACTGGAGCGTACCGCCGGTATCGGTGATGGCGATGCCGCTGGCGCAGGTCTGCAACGCCTTGTGTTCCGTCCGCAGCATCTCCTCGGTCTGGTAACGCACCGTCACGTCGCGGATGAAGAACCCGAGCCGGACATTGTCCATGCTGAGCCGGTTGACCGCGATCTCCGCCGGGAAAAGCGTCCCGTCGTTGCGCCTGCAGAAGGCTTGGAGCAGCGCGAACCGCTCATTCAGGAGCGTATCCGAGATGCTTCGCATGATCGCCTCGTCAGCACCATCGATCAGGTCCACCATGCTCATCTCGCAAAGCTGCGGGCGCGTATAGCCCAGGAACTCGACCGCCCGCCCGTTGACCTCGATGATCTTCCCGGACGGGGCCGAGATCACCGCCGCATCATAGACGCTTTCCAGCAGCTCCTCATAGCGCGAATGCGTCGCCGCCGCCGCCACCACGGCCTGCCGCTGACGTGTGCTCCAGTTCGCCCTGGCAAGCTGGTCATTGCGTCCCATCGCCGTCGGCGAAACCTCGCCCCCCGGCATGAGATCAATGCGTACTGTCTTGGAAAGTTTATCATCCGCCATCACAGCCTCCTGACTACCGCAGAATAGCGTTTTATTTTCGTCTTTGTCAACAGGCTCGACTCACGATAGGATACCCCCTTGTGAATACCGCCACCCTCATCCGCACCGGGATCCTGATCGCCTGGACAGCCGCCATGGGCGTCCTGCTGCGCTTCGAGGCCTACCCGGAATGGTTCACCCATACCATTCCCGGCTACAAGGGCCTGATCGCCGACTCCCTCCTCGCCCGGGAAAGCTGGTCGCGGATCCGGATCGGCGACGCCCCCGCGGGCTACAGCCATACCTCCCTCGGCATCAACGACGAGACCCCCGGCCAGCCTCTGGAAATCAACAACCGCATCAACCTCCGCATTCAACTGTTCGGCCAACCCCGGAGCCTTTTCGCCCAGACGCTGGTCACGCTCGACCGCGACTTCGCGCTCCTGTCGTTCTCCGCCTCCGCCTCGGCTGGCGAGTTTGCCGTCCAGGCCAGCGGCCAGCGGCGCCAGGACCGCCTCTTCGATGTCACGATCACCGCCGGCGGCGCACAGACCCTGCACACGATCACGATCCCGCCCGAGACCTCCCTCTATTCCCCGGGCCAGGAACTCGCGTTGCGCAGCCTGCGCCCCGGCGGACGCCTGTCGCTCAGGACTCTCAACCCGATGACCCTCCAGTCGGCCACCGTGCTGATCGAGGCCATCGCCCGGGAAACCATCCTGATCGGCGGCAAGGCCACGGCGTCCATGCGGCTTCGCTCGACCTGGCAGGGGGTGTCATTCGACAGCTGGGTCAGCGACGAGGGGCTCGTCCTGCGCCAGGAAACCCCGCAGGGCTGGATCATCGAAGCCTGCAGCGCGGAGGACGCGCTCGACGCGGTGTCCCCCGGGCGCGCGCCGCCCGCCCTCTTTGCCGACGGCGGCGGCGCTCTTTTCAACCTGCTGATGGGAAGGGGTAGCACCACACCATGATCCAAATCGAGAATCTCTGCAAAACCTACGGCGACTTCCAGGCGCTTCGCGGTCTTTCCCTCACCGTCGGCGAGGGGGAACTGTTCTGTTTCCTGGGCCCCAACGGCGCCGGGAAAACCACCACGATCAAGATCCTGACCGGCCTGGTCCACGCCACCTCCGGACGGGCCCTGATCAACGGGACCGACATCCAAAGCGACCCCATCGGCATCAAGCGCCAGATCGGCTATATTCCCGACACGCCCTACCTCTACGAACGGCTCACCGTGACGGAATTCTTCCTCTTCTACGGGGAGCTGTTCGATGTGCCCCCCGCGCGCATTGCCTCGGAAATGGAGATCAACTTCACCCGGTTCGGGCTGCTGGAGCATCGCACCGCCCTCGTCAAGGACCTTTCGCACGGTCTGCGCCAGCGCCTGATCTACGCCACCACGTTTCTCCACAATCCAAGGATCCTGCTGATTGACGAACCCTTTGTCGGCCTGGACCCCTACACGATCCGGCTGATCAAGGATCTCCTGCGCGCCCACACCCGCAACGGCGGCACCATCCTGCTGACCACGCATATCCTCGCCATCGCCGAGGATATCGCCGACCGGATCGGCATCATCCACCGCGGAAAGCTCGCCGCCATCGGCACCCTGGAGGAACTGCACCGCGCGCACGATGGCGCCTCTCTCGAGGACCTGTTTCTCAACATCACCCGCCCGGAGCCCGCCCCGCCATGCCTCCCGTAACCGCACTGCTGTCAAAAACCCGATTCCAGGCGCGAAACGCCCTGCGGCTGGTATTGCACCAGTCGCGGTTCAAACTGCTCTTTATCACCGCCTTCGCCTTGTTCTTCGAGGGACTCCTGTGCATGGTCTTCCATGACGCCTTCCGCTTCCTCAACGCCTTCGGCGGGGCGGGACTGATGATGATCGGGCGCCTCTTCTCGCTGTTCTTCCTCGGGCTGGGCGTCATGCTGATCGTCTCGGGCATCGTCACGGCCTACTCCACGCTCTTCGCCTCCGAGGAGATCCCGTTCCTGCTGGTGCGCCCGTTCTCGATGCCGCAGATTGTCGTCTACAAGTTCATCCAGGCTTCCGGATTCGCATCCTGGGCGTATTTCTTCGTCGTGCTGCCCTTTATCGGGGCCTACGCCTGGCACCAGCACATGTCACCCCTGTTCGTGGTCTGGACACTCCTGTTCTCCATCCCGTTCCTGTTCCTGTTCACCGGCATCGGCACGCTCGCCGTCCTGCTCTGCGTACGCTGGCTGCCCCGCACCACCGGCACCCGCAACCTCATCCTCGCCATCGTGGGGGGCGCGCTGCTGGCCGCCCTGCTCCTCGGGGGCAAGCCGCTGCCCGCGCTCAGCGACTCGCAGTTCAACATCACCACGCTGATCCCGGGGCTGCGCCTCGCCGGCCATCCGCTCTCCCCGAGCCACTGGATCGCCGAGGGGATCACCTCGCTCACGCGCGGGGCCTTCCTGCGCGGGGCCCGCTTCCTGGCCGCGCTGACCACCACGGCACTACTGGTCGGCCTGCTGATCGAGCGCATTGGCGCCCTCACTTTCTACACCGCCTGGCAGCGCTCCGTCGCCGCCGGTCCGGCCCGCCGCCAGCCCGTGCTGCTCGGACCGCTGAAGGGGCTGCGGCGGCTCCTGCCGTCCGATATCGCCGCGATCATCGCCAAGGACATCCGCACCTTCTTCCGCGATCCGGTGCAATGGAGCCAGGCGGTTGTCTTCTTCGGACTGCTCGGCCTGTACTTCTCCAACCTGCGCACGTTCAATTACGACGCCCTGCCCGGCCAGTGGCGCAGCGCGATTGTATTTCTGAATGTATTCGCCGTCTCCGCCGTGCTGAGCTCGCTGGGATCGCGTTTCGTCTACCCCCAGCTCAGCCTCGAGGGGCATGGGTTCTGGCTGCTCGGGCTCTCCCCCGCCACGATGCCGCGCATCCTTGCTGCCAAGTTCGTGCTGGCCTTCGCCGCCTCCGCCGCCGTCAGCATCAGCCTGATTGCCGTCTCGGTGAGGATGTTGGGAACGGGCGCGGGAATCAACACGGCGGCCATCGCCATCATTGCCGCCGTCTCGCTCAGCGTCTGCGGTCTCTCGACCGGGCTGGGGGCCGTCTTCATGGACCTGCACCAGCGCAACCCGGCGGCCATTGTCTCCAGTTTCGGCGGCACGCTGAATATCGTGCTATGCCTGGGATACATGCTGGGCGTGATCCTGCCCTTTGGCGTGATCTTCCACCTGGGCGAGTTGCAGGTGATCAGTCCGCGCACGGTTGCCGCCGGGACCGCCCTTGCGACCCTCTGGCTGGTCCTGCTCACCGCCGCCGCCACCGTACTGCCCCTCGCGCTCGGCCTCCGCGCCCTGCGCCACCGCGACTACTGACCGGATGTCCCCGTGCAAAAACGAGGTGGGGAAATTTTCGGAGTGGTGGGGACGGGGAGATATGGGTGTACGAGTATGTGTACGAGTACGGTGAGACGTGTGTGGATTTCTTACTCGTACACGTACTCGTACACTCGAATCTCTTATGGCAAATTGCTAAGTAGGCCATTTCATAAATACACTAACATATTATATTGCATAGAACAGGA
>CAZGBW010000170.1:0-6238 GCA_964523995.1 uncultured Victivallales bacterium
TAGCCTCCACCGGCACAAGGCCGGTGGGCGGCAGTGAAGTTATGGGAAGTCAACGTAGTGTGCACAGGAAAGCATAACCACAATATGTGGTTTAACGTACTCAAAAAGGTTGACTGGATGATCGTATTCAGGAATACATACAGGGAACAATTCAGGAGGGTTACGTGATGGAAAAGGCACCGGTGGTTTCAATCGTGATGGGGAGCAAGTCCGACGTCGAGACGCTGAACGATGCGGCAGGTGTGCTGCGCGAGTTCGGGATCGCGTATGAGATGCGGGTGATTTCCGCGCACCGTACCCCGCAGGCGGCGCATGAATTCGGCACCGGCGCGAAGGCCCGTGGTGTCAAGGTGATCATCGCGGGGGCCGGGAAGGCCGCGCACCTGGCCGGCGTGATGGCCTCGCTGACGACGCTGCCGGTGATCGGCGTGCCGATGGCGACGAGCGACCTGGGCGGACTGGATTCGCTGCTTTCCACCGTGCAGATGCCGGGCGGTATCCCGGTGGCGACCGTGGCGATCGGCAAGGCCGGTGCGAAAAACGCGGCCTTGCTGGCCGTGGCCATCCTGGCGCTCGGCGACAAGAAGCTGGATAAGCGGCTGGATGCCTATCGCCAGAAAATGACCGATGAGGTCATCAAGTCCGACCAGGAGCTGCAGGCGGCCGCGAAGTAAGCCGCCGCCGTGCATATCACGCCCACGGTAGCGGGGTGACACAACCCGCGGCACTCATTATACACGATCATCCGACGTTTTGTGCCCAGGTTGCTTCCGTTTGGGTGTCTATGAAACAATACGAATCCGGCATCACGTTCTGATCAGCGGGATATTCCTGCACCTTCTGCTGACGGTGATCCTGAAGCAGTACGCGGAGGTCATCCTCTGTCTTCCGGCGCTGGCGGAGCACACGCTGCCGCCCTTGAGGTGGTTCCCGGGGGCGATTTGGAAGTCGCCTTCGCGCGCCCGATCCCGTAGACTGGCGGGCAATAGAAAGGGATGTTTTCGTGAAGAAAAGAACGGGAATTACGGCGGCAGGCAATTGGATCGTTGACCGCGTGAAGCGCGTGGATTGCCTGCCGGGGCGCGGGATGTTAGCGAATATCAAGGACCAGATGTTCAGTCCGGGGGGCGCGCCCGTCAATGTCCTGAACGATCTGGCCCGTATGGGGGCTCGATTCCCGCTGGCCGGGATTGGCGTCGTCGGCCATGACGCGGACGGGTGCTACCTGAAAGACGTCTTCTCGGGATTGGGCGTGGATATTCAGGGTATTCACGTGTCCGATTCGGTCCCGACCTCCTTCACGGATGTGATGAATGACGAAACCACGGGGGACCGTGTGTTTTTCCATCATCGCGGGGCGAATGCCCTATTCAGTCCCGGTCACGTGGATATCGGCCATCTTGACTGCCGGATTTTCCATCTGGGATATCTCCTGCTGCTGGATGAGATGGACAAGCCGGATCCCGTGCACGGCACCGTGGCGGCAGGTCTGCTCGCGCAGGTCCAGGCGGCCGGGATCCTGACAAGCCTGGATGTGGTGAGTGAGGAAAGCGACCGGTTTGCCAGGTTGGTTCCGCCCTCCCTCCGGTATGTGGATTACCTGATCCTGAATGAGATCGAGACCGCCCGCGCCGTGGGGCTCACGGTACGCGATGACCAGCGGCGGCTCGATGGAGCCGCGTTGATAGAGGCCGTGGAGCGGTTGTATCACTTCGGCAACATGCGGCTGGTGGCTGTGCACATGCCGGAAGGGGTCTATATGCGTGACCGTGCCGGCAATCGGTATTCGCGGGGCTCGCTGGTGCTTCCGGGCGGGTACATCGCCGGAGCGGTCGGGGCGGGGGATGCCTTCTGTGCGGGGATGCTATACGGACTCCATGAGGGCTGGGAGGTGCTGGAGGCGGCCGGATTGGGAAGTTGCTGTGCGGCGGCCAGCCTGTCGTGTCCGGGGGCTTCCGAAGGGGTCCTGTCCCTGGACAAGACCCTTGGATTGGCAAAACGGTTCGGCGAGCGCAAGGCCCCGGTTGAGGTGTAACTCCGCGCGGGAAGCGTGGCGGCCGCGGGCCGTGGGAGAATGACGCGGACCGGAAATCCGCCGCACGCATCGGGCTCTACAGCGGCCTTGTTGACGAACCGTTCGTCCCCGATATTGATCCTGGCGAATGCGGCGGCCTTTGAGCATAAAAAACAGCTCATCAAGGAAGAAAAAACGGTTGACATTGCGACTGAAGGAATGTAGGCTTTGAACACTAATGGAAACCCTTAGGTGTTTTTCTCGGGGTGGAAGTGAAAAAAAGATTGATCACGAGAGCTAGGATGTAGTAGTATAGGCAGCGTGAGAGAAGATTGTTTCTCTGGGGCTGCTTCGGATGGGGCGGTAAAGGTTGTTCACACCAACAAAGAAGGAGAGGACAGAATGAAAAAGATGCTGCTGGTTATGGCTGCGGCCGCGCTGGTCGCAGGGGATCGCGTTCAGGCGCAGTCCGAGACGGTCACGAGTGTAAACGTGGTGGGGTATTACACCGTCACGATCCCGGCGAATGGGGCTGCTTTGGTGACTCCGGTGCTGGATACGTTCGATGGCGTAACGGTCAAGGAGTTGCTGGGTGACCAGATTCCCGGAGGTGTGGTTTACATTTGGAGCAGGACGAATTCTCAGTATGTTATCGCCCAGTATGACGAGTTCGACGGTAACTGGGCCGGTGCTGGTGCCAGCAAGACACTGATGCGCGGCGATGCGCTGTGGGTTGTTCCTCCGAAAGACGGGAGCCCTCATACCGTGGCCATGATGGGTGAAGTTCCTGCCGATAGCACGAGTCAGGTCCTCACCGTGGGGAAAGATGCAGTCGGTTATTCATATCCGGTTGACATCGAGTGGACGGCGACACAACTGGCAAAGGATGCACCCTACGGATCCATCCTGTATCTCTGGAACATGAACACATCCACTTATTCCATCTATCAGAAAGATGAGTTCGAGGAAGCGTGGACAACGCCCGCGGGTTTGAAGATCAAGGCGGGTGAGGCGTTCTGGATCGTAATGCCGACGACATTCGCTGGATGGACGGAACCAAAACCATATACCCTTTAGTCTAAAACGGATCAAGCGTTACGGGAGTCGATAATGAAGAGCAAGATGATGATTTTCATGGTGGCCGCGGTGATGGCTGTCGCCTCGGTGTCGAGTGCAAACGTATATGTATCTTGGCAGTCGGGTGGCGGTTTCATTTTGGGATCATCCGTTGGTGCAACGATGGGCACAACGGCGAATAGCGTCATGGCCGCTGGGTCCGGGGCTAGCGTTCTGCTGCAGTTGATATGGTCGCCGGACAGCACTGCCAGTCTTGCGAGTATGGCATACGGGCCTACGCTTGTTGGGGACGGGGAATTCCTTCTTGACTCGTTCGTCATAACGGAGGCCGGTACGACAGGAACTCGCTTTGCAAGCTTTGCTGCCGGTTCTCGTCCCACGGTCAACAACGCCGTTCTGGCTAGTGGCGGGAGTCTATATGGGCGAATCTTTGAGACCGCGACGCCTACGGTAGGTTCTTGGTACTACAACGGTCTTGTGGTTGGGGCATCCAATCTTGATCCCACCCTTCTACCCGCACCGCTGCCTCAAGATTACAGGCTGGTGCCCACGACCAGTGAATTCACGATTGGGACGACAAGAATTGCTTCGGTCAATCAGACCGGGGCTGGCTCGCCATTGACCCATGGATTCAGTGCCCAGGTGTTGCCGGTTCCGGAGCCGGGGACGATGGCGCTGTTCGCGATGGGCGTGGTCACGCTGGCCGCTGCCCGCCGCCGCCGCAAAGGCGAAATGGCCTGATTCCTCTCCATGTTGGTGTGAGAAAAGGGAGTCTCTTCGGAGGCTCCCTTTTTTTTGCCCATCCGCTCCAGCGGTTTGGCACAACCCGCTGTACCAGACGTGAGAGTGACGAGATGAGTGCTATGAAGGTATGGCGGGCATTCCTGCCTGCCACGCTACGCAGACAGGAATGTCTGCGCCACCTTCAATTGGCTTGAAGTGATGTTCTAAAAAAGGTAGCGTTCACGGGTATCGTAGAAATGCCGTTAACCGTGCATGCAGGGGGACTTTCCATGGGCTACGAAGTTTTAGCGCGAAAATGGAGGCCGCAACAATTTGAAGATGTTGTAGGTCAGGAACATGTGACGAATACGCTGCAAAACGCGATCCGCAGCGAACGGCTCCATCATGCCTATTTGTTTGTCGGTCCGCGAGGGATTGGCAAGACGTCCATCGCCCGGATTTTCGCGAAGGCACTCTGCTGCCAGAATGGCGGACCGACGGTGACTCCCTGCGACCGGTGCGACAGTTGTCGCGAGATCATGGCGGGCAGCAGTCTGGATGTGGTGGAGATTGACGGTGCGTCCAACACCGGCGTGGACAATGTGCGCGACCTGCGCGACACGGTGAAATACGCACCGGTTCGCGGTAAGTTCAAGATCTATATCATTGACGAAGTCCACATGCTCTCGACCGGGGCGTTCAACGCGCTGCTCAAGACGCTGGAGGAGCCGCCGGCGCATGTCAAGTTCATGTTCGCGACAACGGAACCGGAAAAAGTGCTGGCGACGATCATCTCCCGCTGCCAGCGGTTTGATCTGCGCCGTATTCCGGTTGCCCAGATCGTCGAGCGTTTGAAATTGATTGCCGACACGGATGGCGTGTCGGTGGATTCGGAGGCGCTGCTGGCGGTGGCTCGGGGTGCGGAGGGAGGGCTGCGGGATGCGGAGTCGGCCTTTGACCAGTTGATCGCCTTCAAGGGCAAGGCGATTTGCGAGGAGGATGTGCTGGCGGTCTTCGGGCTGGTTTCGCGCGGGACGCTCGAATCCCTGGCGGCGGATGTGCTGGAGGGAAATCTGAAGGGGATCATCGCAACCGTGGGTGCCCTGGACGCGGGCGGCAAGGATCTGTCGCGCCTGGTGATCGAGCTGATTGCGCATTTTCGCAATCTGCTGATCTGCTTGAATGTGGACGACGCCAAGGCGGCATTGGATTTGACCGCCGAGCAGGTGGCCTCGCTGGAGTCGCAGGCAAAGCTGACGAATACAGGGCGGTTGCTGCGGGTGGTGACCGTGCTCGCGGAAGCCGAGGATCGGATGCGGTATGCCCTTTCGCGTAAGGTGTTGCTGGAAACGGCGTTGATCCGCTGCGCCCGGGCGGCGACGGTGGTGACGCTTGAGGAGATCCTTGAGAAGATCAATGCCTTGCGGGCGGGCAGCGGTCATTCCCCGCAAAAGCCCGAAGCGCGACAGCGTGACGGTGCGGGGTTCGTCGCGCGCAGGGCCGTACCGGTCCCGGCGGTCGTTTCCGAGCCGCTGGCTTCCGCGCCGGTTCCCCCGGTATCGGCGAACGACAGCGCGGCCCTGCTGGGGCTCTTGCGGGCGCAGTGGCCGGATGTCATCAAGAGGATGGGCGTCGCGGCTGTTGGAACGGCGGCCGCGCTGCGGGGATCGGTGCCGCTTGAGCTCGCGGAGACACACCTGCGGATCGGGTATCCCCTGGAGTTTGCCGAGGGGATGGCGAACATCAAGTCCCCGCGGGCTCAGACGGCCCTGCGGCAGATGGTGAAGCGGATGATCGGTCGGGATGTCCTGCTCGGGTTCGAGGCGATGGATGACGTGGCCGTCCTTCCCCTGCCGACCGTTGGTCCGGTTCGGTATGAAGCGCCGGGCAGCATGGCGGCGGCCGTGGCGGAGGCGCCTTCTCCAGGCATCGGCGGGGGTCGGCGGCTGGCGGACTGGTATAACCACGCCGATGTGCGCAAGGTGCTGGAAGCCTTCAACGGGGATATCCTGGAAATCCGCTGAACCGGGCGACCGGGAGTCCGGTTCCCGTTCGGCGGGCCGACTCCGCCCTGCCGCAAGCGATGCGGACGCAGGGTTGAAAGTGATTGAAATCGAGGGTATTGGACAGTACAGTGGGGCCGGAAATGTTCAACAAGGGAGGAATCCGTTATGGCGAAGATGTTTAAGATGATGCAGCAGGCCGTTTCAATGCGTAGCAAGATGAAGCAGATGCAGAAGGAACTGGAAAAGAAGATTGTCGAAGTGAAGAGCAACAACGGTAAGGTGACCGTCAGTGCGCGCGGGGACATGACCATCAAGGATATCGTCTTTGATCCCTCCGCGTTCGAGGATTTGAACGTGGAGCGCCTGCAGAAGGTGCTGGTGACGACGGTGAATGCGGCGCTCAGCGGGGCCAAGAAGA
>CAZGBW010000171.1:0-6222 GCA_964523995.1 uncultured Victivallales bacterium
ACGGGCCCTGTGCTAGGCGGAATCACTGTCGGTGGACTCGTGGCGACAAATGAAAACACGGTGGTGAGCGAATCCTATTGGGATACACAGACCTCTGGGCGGGCAACATCTGCAGGCGGCACAGGCAGGACCACAGCTCAGATGAAACAGCAGACAACCTTCACGGGATGGGACTTCGACACCGTTTGGGGAATCCAAGCGGGCACCACCTATCCCTATCTCAAGGCTATGGTTGCCCCTTCCTCCTTTACGGGTGCATACAATGCCGGCGGCGGCATAAAGTACCTGGACTGGTTCGGCTGGTACAATGACGCATATTGGCCGTGGATCTGGGACTATGAATTTGGCGGCTGGCTGTGGGTTGTGGACAACGGGCCGGAGAACGTCTGGTTCTGGCATCATGGCGCCGGAAATTGGATGTGGACACGGACGGACTGGTACAGGTGGGTCTGGTTCCCGGGCACCCCCGGTCTCACATGGCGAGCCAACTGATGAGGGGTATCCCTCACGGGCAACCGGAATCAGGTGATGAGTTATGTTCCAAACGTAGCGACGAGAAAGGAAATCCGATGAGGGCAATACTGAAGCGTGCGTGTCTGTATATCGTGTGTGGCCTGGGACTGCCGGGGATGGCACTCGCCCAGGCCCCTAACGATTCATTTTCGTCGCCTGTAATTGTGGCGGGATTCCCGACAACGGCTACCGGAAGCAACAAGGGCGCAACACGGGAGCAAGACGAACCCGTGCCGCATTCTGTGCCGAATTCTCTTGTACAAGCCTCGGTCTGGTATCGCTGGACATCGCCCATATCGGGTTTAGTTCAGATTGATACATTCGGCAGCGATTTCGACACGGTACTTGCCGTGTGGACCGGTGATGAATTGGCCAATCTGACGCTGCTTGCGGAAAACGACGATTATATTGGCGCGCAAAGTGCGGTATTCCTGAACGTATCTGCGGGCACCAGCTATCGAATTGCTGTCTATGGATTTTCATCATCACGAGGTGGCATTACCCTCAGCATTTCCGATGATACCACCTCCAGTATATCCGGCACGGTGACCGGGCCGGACGGAACCACACCCCTGCCAGATATTACAGCAACAGCCCATCGCTGGACCGGTACAGGGTGGAGCGAGGTACATTGGGGTTGGGCTGACACCGACCCCAACGGTCACTACACGATCGGCGGGCTGCCTGCCGGGACATATAGGGTTCAGTTCTATGACTGGAACGGCGACTACGTGTCCGAGGTCCACGACAACGCGCTGGACCTTGACGCCGGCACGGACATCGTGGTTCCCGCGGAAACCACCGTTACCGGCATCGACGCCACCCTGGTGAATGCCTCCAGTATATCCGGCACGGTGACCGGGCCGGACGGGACCACGCCCCTGCAAGGCATTATCGCATCAGCCTATCGCTGGACCGGTTCAGGGTGGGCCTTGGTCCTTAGGGGTTTGGATGTCACCGACGCCGACGGCGACTACACCATCGGCGGGCTGCGCGCTGGAACGTATCGGGTTGCGTTCAATGGCTTGAGCGGCGACTATGTGTCCGAAGTCTACGACAACGCGCTGGACCCTGACTCCGGCACGGATATTGTGGTTCCCGCAGGAACCACCGTTACCGGCGTCGACGCCTCCCTGGCGAATGCCTCCAAGATATCCGGTACGGTAACCGGGCCGGACGGGACAACGCCCCTGCAAGGCATTAGCATTAGCGCAACAGCCTATCGATGGACCGGGTCGGGGTGGGGCGAGGTCCAATCTGTTGGCACTGGCCCCGGCGGTGGCTACACCATCGGCGGGCTGCCAGCCGGAACGTATCGGGTTGAGTTCGAGGACTGGAACGGTGACTACGCATCCGAGGTCTACGATAACGCGACGGACCTGGATTCCGGCACGGACATTGTGGTTCCTGCGAAAACCACCGTTACCGGTATCAACGCTTCGCTGGGGATGACCTCCGCCTTTGCGGGCGCGCACGATGCCGGTGGCGGCATGAAGTACCTGGCTTGGTTCGGCTGGTACAATGACGCCTATTGGCCGTGGATCTGGGATTATGAATTTGGCGGCTGGCTGTGGGTTATGGACAACGGGCCGGAGAACGTCTGGTTCTGGCATCATGGTGCCGGAAGGTGGATGTGGACAAGGACGGACTGGTACAGGTGGGTCTGGTTCCTAGGCACCCCCGGTCTCACATGGCGGTCCAACTGATGAGGGGTATCCCTCACGGGCAACCGGAATCAGGTGATGAGTTATGATCCAAACGTAGCGACGAGAAAGGAAGTAGCCGTTCGCGGGGTATAGAAGCAGGATTGCCGAGTTGGACCGCTGATACTTGCGCCATATTGAGACCAACTGCCCTTGCCTCGATTAAGCCGAAGCGGTATCCGACGAAGGGTGGCGGTTAAGAAGACGATTAAGTGTGCGCGTAAGAGATCTCACACTTCGCACCTGCACTTCGTCGCAACACTTCAACCCCACATTGCTCGGCTACCCAGCTCCGCTCGTGCCCCCTCCCGTTCCGACAGAATCCCGCCCTCATCATTATGGCGCATTGACCGACTCCTTGTTGTTGGCAATCAATCTATCAGCGGGCTGCTGTCAAATGCATGCACTGTTGCCGAAAGGACACGAATAATCCCATTATCCCCATGTCGCCACGCTCACCTTCTGGCCGCTGGCGCCGTCATTCGAAACCCTTGTTGATGTCCCGCGGGTGTTCCGCAACTTCACCTCCGGTACGTGGGAAAGCCGTCCGTAGATACTTCCGTTACAGGAAGAGTCTATGGCTTGGTGGGGGCGTTCTCTGGAGGCGACGGCGGGATGAAGTTTGCCCGTAGCCTCTCCAGTTCCTCCAATGGAGGGGTGTTGGTGGGGGGGGCGAGCATTTCCTTCAGTTTCCGCTCGGCCTCGGAAGCCTGTTCGGGGGAGACCTGGCCGGGGCCGACCGCCGCAAGGCCGGGGTAGGATACCATCATCCAAAGCCGTTCTTCCGTCGTGAGATTATCCACCTTGAAAATGGATTCCACGATCTCACGCCGCAGGGCATAGGTTTCCCCGCCGGTCTTGACCTCGACAAATTCAGAGCTGTCCTGGGCGGCGCTCACGGCTACTGGCTCGAATCCCTCGACATGGTAGACACGGTTGCTGAAGACCGGCATGGGGGCGGTCGCCGCCGGAGCGGTCTTGCCAGTGGTTGCCGTCGCTTCGACTACAGGGGGCTGCGATTCGGTTCGAGTCTCTGGCGGCACAGGAGACGCTGTCGCCACAGGTAGTGCCGCTCTCTGTTCCAGATGCGCGATGTATTCCCGCCCGTCTTTCTCGAACAGGGCTGTCTCGTTCTCGAAGTTGGCCGAAACCAACCTCCAGCCATCGGCGGTGATATCGCCTGCCCGTAACAAGTCTCCCCGTCCGGTTGCCCGGTCTGCAATGCCGACTGAGACCTGTTCCGCTCTCCCGCGGGTCAAGGCGCACATGCGGAATCCGGGAAGTTCCCCTGCTGGTTCACCGGCTGGAACCGTGGCCGGCAGTCCGGTCTGTTCAGCCTGGTCCGTGACGACCTGCGCTTGCCTCGCCATTTGCTCCTTTACCCGCATCCGCTCACGGCGGGCAGGGGATGTCGCTTCCGGGCCCCCATGCTTTTTGCTTTCGGGGGGCGGGAGATCCGGGGGTGTGTCTCGCGATGGATTCTGCAGCAGAAGCAGGGACCCGAGGATGGCGAAGAATACGATAGACAGAAAAACAGCCCAAACTGCACGCTGGCGTGGAATCATGGGCGAAGTGTGTCGGGCTGGCTTCATACGGTTGCCTTTCTGCAAGCGTTCAAACGGGCGGGATTCGTGATCGTTCTCATGATCAGCACTGTAGTAGGAACATGACGATCAATGCAAGATCAGGATTCACTACCATCCCATGGATTCGGAAGACCATTCTCGTGCAGAGGCGCAGGGACGCAGAGGTATAAATTTAGACTTTCTGACTCCCCTAGCCGGTTCTTCCCCACAGATTATGCTGAGGAGCCGAAATTATAGGGGATCATGAAAAGCTCCGCGATACCATCGCCGAACGTGCGCTGGATCCATTCCCGGAAATGTGCCGGGGCTGGCGCGCCGGTTTTCGCCTTCTGTGTCGCCTCCAGCAGGCCACGGACACACTGCCACCGCGCGGCAGGTGGCAGCCGATGCAGGTTGTTCTGGAACGGGTAGGGCACCCAGTGGTTGCAGATCCAGACCCAGCTTTCGCGCTCGTGGGTGAACCATCCGTCCTTGCCAAGCGCCGCATCCATGGCACGATCAAAGCGGTCATAGTGGGAAAACAGGACATGACCACCAAGATCCCAGGTGAATCCCTGTTCATCCGTGAAACTGGCGGAAAGGCCGCCGAAACGGGGTTCGGCTTCCAGGACGTGGAAGTCCTTTCCTTCTGCCATCAATCGCCTGGCTGCTCCCAGTCCGGTGGGGCCGCCACCCAGGATCAGGTAATCCGCATGATGCCCTGTTTTCATCCGATCAACCTTCCTGTTCGCGGCTCTGCCGGGGTAACGGCGGGACGGGCGGTGATGCCCAGTAGTATGAATGCATGCTGAGCCTGCGGGCCATCCACCGGGGCATCCGGTCGGCGGAATGGCCGAGGACGGTACCGAGTGTCTTGGCCAGCACATAGGCCGCATAGCGTGGCAGCAGCAGCGGGTGGTGGTGGACGATCATGGCGCACTCGCGCCGGAGATAGGCGGAACCCAGCCGCGCGCTACGAGAGAACCCGTGGTGGTCGAAGATCTGCGTCAGCGAATAGGCACTGTCGAAGTACCGTCGCAGGGCCTGCAGCCAGGAATAGTTGTGGGAATGACGGACGACGGAGGCGGCGGCATAGGCGATATGGTATCCAGCCAGCAGCACGTCCCGGGCGAACTGCTGGTCCTCGCTCATGATGAGGGTCTCGTCGAACGGATAACGCAGGAGTATTTCCCGGCGGGCCGCCGAGCTGACGTTCGAGAAGAAGACATCGCGCTGGAAGAGCAGGTCCGCGCCGTCAGGGCGGCGCTGGTAGGTGGCGGGGGCGGCGGGGAAGTGGGTGTCGAGGAAGAAGCGCTCCATCGGGTTGGCGTCCGGCTTCGGCGTCTGCCGCGAGAAGGCGGCGGCCACCCGATCATCCTGGAAGGGCGCCAGCAGCCCGGCGAGCCAGTGCGCATCCCGTGGGATGGCGTCCTGGCTCAGGAAGACCACGACATCGCCGGTGACGTGCCGGACGCCGAGGTTCCTTGCCCCGCCATGGCTGAAACGGGCGACATCGAGAAGCCGTACCGTCCCGCCCTGTTCCGCCGCGTAGTCCCGCGTGCCGTCCATCGATCCCGAGTCCACGATCAGGATTTCCGACGGCGGGTGCGGGGCTTGCGACTTCAGGGCCGCCAGCAGGGCCGGCAGGTACCCCATCGCCTGGAGAGTGGGGATAACCACTGAAACGGAGATGTTGCTTCCTGCGGTATTCATCCAAGATCCGATATTCCCGTGTCCTCGACTTCCGGTGGCAGATGATCGGCATGGCGGGGGAGAGCCATGATGCTGAACAGATAGCTGGACGCCCCGATCTGGACACCGTTGACGATGCACAGCACGGCAAAGAAGAAGGGCCGGGCCGCATTCAGGCCGGCGAACCCCTGCGATGACCATTCGAGGAACACGTGCCCCCCCACCAGGACCCCCAGCGTGATCATTGTCCCGGCCACGGCGGCGGCAACCTCGAACGACAGTCGTTTGTAAAGCCAGGCGATGAACGGATCCTGCCGTAATCCCGAGAGATGGGCATACGCCTTGGCCAGCAGTCCGAGGGTCACGACCTGGATGCTGGCGATATTGATGGCCCCCAGTGCCAGTAAGAAGTGAATATCGAACATCCGCTGGCCGATCACGACGGCCCTGGCGGCCAGGGGAATCGAGAGCCCCAGGCTGAGCAGCCAGAACACCATGCCGGGGATGATCATGACGGTGGTCGGGCTGTGCAGCAGCATGAACCGCAGATGTCGCCAGCCGTCCCGGAAGGTGCGCAGCTTGGACTCGCCGACCCTGGGGAAATACTCGATATCCCGTTCGGTGATACGCAGCCGGGCATAGATGGCCTTGATGATCATCTCGCTGGCGAATTCCATGCCTGTCGTCACGCAGCCCAGTTTCAGATAGGAATCCTTGCGGATGACGCGCATGCCGCATTGCGCATCGCG
>CAZGBW010000172.1:0-6213 GCA_964523995.1 uncultured Victivallales bacterium
ACCGCAACGGGGCACGATCCTGCCGGCCTTGTGCTGATGGTGAAGAATGTTACTGGTGCGGCGTCTCCACTCAACGTTTACTTCCACCGGCACAAGGCCGGCGGGCAGTCCAAATACAGGCACCCTTCGCCGTTCCCATTCCGCCCCTTGTTTCAAGACGCCTGTAACGTACCACCGGATGCCGCCCAGGATCAATCCTGATCTCCCGTTTTTCCAATTTCCGGTGGGCTAAAGAACCAACATGGACACATGAACGGGTCCAGTTTCTGGAAAACCGGACCTACGTGGGTACGTCCAGTTGTGCCAACTGGATGAGTGGAGCATGAGTCTTATCCTTTTCAGCGGTTACAGCACCGGTTCACGCCTTGTTCCGAAACGTGACGCCAAGGAGGCGCAGCCATCGCCCCGGTGTCAAACTTCCGCTGTCGCCGCCGGGATTCGGCAGGGGCAGTCCGGAATGGCTCTGCGACAAGGCCTTTTCGTTTTCACATCGCCAATGGTTGCCGGATTCCCCTTGACTACGCAGCAGCGATTGGCTTTGATGCTCCGCCATTGACAGGAAAGGCGTTCAGCTAGATTAGAGGTTGCTCTCCGCAGCTTCTTCCGAAGAGGGGTATATGATATGCAGGTAAAGGAAATCATCCGTCGTTTCAGGATTCCCGGTGATTACGTCAATGACGCGCCTTACGGTTCGGGCCACATCAACGATACGTACGCCGTGAGCGTGAGCCAGGGGGGAACCCCGATCCGCTATATTTTCCAGCGCATCAATCACCGGATTTTCCAGCAGCCGGACAAACTGATGGGAAACATCCTGCGCGTGACCCAGCATGTCCAGTCCCGGATGGGCGGGGTTCCTGATGGTAGTCGGCGAACGCTCACCGTGATTCCCGCGGATGACGGATGCCCTTTCGTCATCGATGGCGAGGGGTACTATTGGCGTGTGTATCTTTTTATCGAGGATGCGCTTTCCCACGATACCGTCGAGTCCCCTGGGCAGGCATTCCAGTCTGCACGAGCTTTCGGACGTTTTCAGGAAGCGGTATCCGACCTTCCCGGGCCCCGCCTCCATGAGGTCATCCCCGATTTCCATAACACGCCGAAACGCTACGAGGCGCTTGAACGTGCCATCCAGACGGACTCCTGCGGACGGGCATCCTCATGCCAGCGGGATATCGAATTCGCCTTGGCGCATAAACCGGAAGCCCGCCTTCTAACCGATCTGCTGGCCGCCGGTGACCTCCCCGAGCGAATCACGCACAACGATACCAAAATCAACAATGTGCTCATGGACAACCGCACCGGGGAAGGCGTGTGCGTCATTGATCTCGACACCGTCATGCCTGGTCTTGTCCACTACGACTTCGGTGATATGGTGAGGACGGCGACCAGCCCCGCCGCCGAGGACGAGACCGATCTGGGTAAAGTCCATGTCCACTTCGAGCTTTTCGAGGCGCTTCTGCGCGGATATCTGGATGCCGCCAGCGGATTCCTGACTCCGCTCGAGAAGGAACTCCTGCCTTTCAGCGGCAAGCTGATCACCCTGGAGATCGGCGTGCGCTTCCTGACCGACTACCTGCAGGGCGATGTCTACTTCAAGACCAAGCGCCCTGGACATAATCTCGACCGCTGCCGCAACCAGTTCCAGCGGGTCCGCTCGATCGAGTCGCAATATGACCAAATGACGAAGCTCCTGGCGGGGCTTTAATTCATAGAAAGGCCTGGAAGTGAAATCTCTAAGGCTCGCCATTATCGGCGCTTCCGGACGCGGTGCACTTGCCGATAGCAGCCACCATCCGGAGCGCGGCGTGACCATTGTTGCCGGTGCGGATGTGAATGAGGACAATCTGAACCGGTTTATCGATCGGTATCAGCAGCGCGGTTATGGGGTCTCCGGCTATGCCGACTACCGGCAGATGCTCGAGAAGGAGCGCCCGGATGGCGTCTTTATCACCTCCCCCGACTACTGTCATGAGGAGCAGGCCTGCTTCGCGCTGGAGGCTGGCATCCCCGTGTACCTCGAGAAACCGATGGCTCTTTCCACGGCGGGCTGCGACCGGATCCTGCGCTGCGCCCGCGACCACAAGGTCAAGCTGATGCTCGGTCACAACATGCGCTACATGAGCTTTACCCGCAAGATGAAGGCGCTGGTTGACAGTGGCGTCATCGGCGAGGTGAAAGTCATCTGGTGCCGTCACTTCATATCCTATGGCGGCGATGCCTATTTCCGTGACTGGCACGCCGACCAGCAGACCTCCAACAGTCTTTTGCTCCAGAAGGGGGCACACGATATTGATGTCATCCACTGGCTGGCCGGCCAGAACTCCGTGCGCGTTAGCGGAATGGGGCAGCTTGGACTCTACGACAAACGTCCCCGCCGTGATGCCAAGACCCCGCCGGTCGTCCGTTTCGATGCTTCGCACTGGCCACCGATGGAACAGAAGGATTTCAACCCGGTGATCAATGTGGAAGATCACAACATGATCATGATGCAGCTCGGGGGCGGCATCCAGGCCTGTTACCTCCAATGCCACTACACGCCGGACAGTTGCCGCAATTACACGGTCATCGGCACAAAGGGCCGTATTGAGAACCACGGGGATCATCATGCCGACACCACCATCGAGCTCTGGGACCGGCGCGTGGACCATTTCCGTCTCCATGGCGATGCCACCTTCCGGACCCCGCCCTCCGAAGGCTCCCATGGCGGGGCCGATCCCGAAATCGTCCAGGGGTTCGTGGACTACCTTCGCAATCTATCCATGCCAGCGGTCACACCGCAAGCCGCGCGGCACGCGGTGGCAGCTGGATGTGCCGGTGCCGAGTCCATCCGCAATGGCGGTATGCCGGTGGAGGTTCCCGAATTGGATCCGGATCTTGCGAATTACCGGTTCTGACCGTAATGGGATATCGGGCCTATAGAGTGCACGAATGATAGGGATGAACCTAATGCAGTGGCTTGCGGGTGCAGGCTTGGTTTTCTTTGGGCTGGACGAGCTTGCCAGACACATCGGCGTTATCGTCGAGCCGGCAATCTCCGCGTTCAGCGAGAGGTTCCGCCATCTGCCCGGCAGTCAGCTTGTCGCCGGGGTGCCTGCCGGTATATCCATGCAGGGCCGCCGCGGATTCCTTTACCTGCGCCGACGACGCCTTGCCGGGCTGCTGACACTGCCACAGGCGGTCGGTTTCGGTATCGGCATGGCCTTCGGAATGATGCTGCCGGCCGTTGCGGTCCTCATGCTTCCCGGGGCACTTCGTTTCCCGGTGCTGATTGCCGGTCTGCTCTTGCATATGATTCCCGGCGACGGCATGCGGCGAGCGGCGGGTCGGGCGCTGGTCGGGCTTGGCTGCTGCTGGATCGGGTTCACCATCTGCTGCGAAAATGTACCTGCAGACCTGCCCCTGCCTGCCGCCGCCTTGGCCGCCATTGCCCTGGCGGGGGCTCTTGTATTCCGAACCCCGGTTCCGCTCTGGCTGATCCTGGTATCGGTGCCATCCACCCGTCCCTTCGGAACACCGGGGGTAATCGCCGCCGCCGCTATCGCGGGATGGGCTGCTGCGGTCATCCGCATGGTGCTTGCGATTCGATCGCCTTTCCGGCAGCCCGGCAGTCTGCTCGATTACCGGGATCTGCGTTTTCCGGAACGGGCTCTGCAGGCCGCCTTGCAGGAAGTGCGCCGATTGGCGGAAGGTCTTGCGGAAACCGCACGCGGACAACTTCCTGGCTTGATGCGCGGTAATCCGGCCGGCTGTCGTCTTGTCAGCGACGTTGAACAGGCCATGAATGAGTTCAAGCCGGCGGCGCACCGCTTTCTCAAGGCGCTTGCCAGGCGCACGCTTAACGAACGGCAGGCCCGGTTACTGCTGCACCTGTACCGCAGCGTGAGTGACCTTGAGCGCATCGGGGATCACATCGATGCCCTTTCCGGCTTGCTAGCCACCCGCCAGTCGCCCGATTCATCCCCGGCCGCCACAGTGCGTTCATCCGCCATGCAAGCGCTTGTCATCGCGACAACGGACCTTGTTGACACCGTCGCCAGCTCCATTACCGGCCACGGTGCACGCACAGAGGCTTCTGCCCGGCGGATCCTTGAAGGTTGCGATACAACACAAGCGGCGCTGGGTACCGCAGCCGAAGCGCTGAACCGGGCAATGGAAACCAAGACCATGGCCCCGTCGGCAGCGATTCTCTACCGCGAGCTGCTATCCCATTTCGAACGGATCATCAGCCATATCCAGGCCATCGCCCTGGTCGAGAAGCAGCCGGAGTTCTGGATTGATCCGGATGCGGTGCATGAACGCGGAAGGATGGATCGGACAGCCGCGCCGCCACGCGTCTCGCCAGCGCCCTACCTGGAACGGATCAAGACCGTGGAGGCGGACATATGATCGCCCTGCTCGCCGTCTTTGCCGGCCTTGCCCTTTTCATCACGGGCATGGGCATCATGGGGGACGGTTTGCAGGCTGCCGCCGGCACGGGCCTTCGCCGAATCCTGGAGAAGGCGACCCTCCACCGGCTTCGTGGACTCTCGCTCGGCACGGGGATGGGCTTTCTCATCCAGAGCAGCGCGGCTACCGTTATGCTCACCGCCTTCATCAGCGCCGGCCTGATGACCTTCGCGCAGACCATTCCCGTCATGCTCGGGATCAACATCGGCACGACGCTGTCGATGCTGATGATCTCGTTCCGGATCGGGGATGCGTGCTGGTTCGCCATCGCGGCCGGACTTGCCATCAAGGCGTTGCGTCCGCAGGGCCGGACGGGGGCTCTCGGCCTGTCGCTTTTCGGTTTCGGCCTGATCTTTCTAGGCATGAATATCATGAGCGATGCCATACACCCCTTTCGTGGCGCACTGGCAGCGCTGCTGGTTCATGCCAATGGCGCCACCGTCAGGGGGTTGTTGATCGGCGTCGCTACCGCCACCGTCGTGACGGCGATTGTGCAAAGCAGCGGGGCGGTCATCGCCATGGTCTTCGCCATGGTCTCCGCCGGGGTCGTTACCAGCCTGGAACAGGCGTGGCCGATTATCATCGGTGCCAATGTCGGCACCTGCGCCACGGCGCTGCTCGGGTCTATCGGCACATCACCCGCCGCCCGCCGCAGTGCCGTTGCGCACCTGGTCTTCAACATCCTGAGCACGACCGCCGGCATGGCCGCCGCCCCGCTGGTTTACCGCTATGTCCCGATGCTCTCGCCGCTTCCGGGCACGGGATCCGATGCGATCGCCACGCATCAGGCGCTGATTCACCAATGCGCCAACGCCAATGTCCTGAAAATGGCGATCAGCGCGCTGCTGGCATTGCCGTTCACGAACGCATTGTCCGCCCTGGTAACGCGCATCACACCGGGGTCGAAGGTGCCGCAAACCCCGTCACTTCTTGTTCCCGGTCTTCTCGATCACCCGGAGGATGCCCTGCAAGCCGCCTTGAAGGAGCTTGCCCGCCTGACCGGCCTATGTCGTGAGAGCTTGCGCGGACAGGCGCTCCTGTATCTGATGTGGGATGCCCGCCAGGGTGCCTCCAGCCAGGCGACAGAGGTGGCGCTTGACACGTTGAAGCTGGCGATGCACGACTATCTTCAGTTGCTTTCCCGGCGTGCCCTTTCGCGTCGGCAGCGGATTCTCCTCACGGTTCTCTATACCGGAATCGACCAATTGGAGCGCATCGGTGACCATATTGCCCATATGGCCTCCATGAGCAGGGCCCGGCACCGGATCGCCGCCGCGCGTTTCCGGGAGGATACCATCGATGCGTTTTTTGATCTCAATCAGAAGGCCTGCAAGGTGCTGGCCCTCCTGCAGCAGGCGCTCGCCCCGGAGGCGGGAGATCACCACGACACCGCCGCCGCCATGGTCATTGATGCCTGTGAGCGCTATATGCTGCCCGCTGATCTCCAGCGCCTCCAGATCGCCAAGGATCTCAGTCTCGGGCTCAGCACCCCGGTCGCCGCGCTCTACCGCACGGAGTACCTGTCGGATCTCAACCGTATTGTCAAGCATGCCAGGACACTGGCGACAGACGCCCGTACCGGCGACTTCCATATCAAGGTTTCCAAGCTGGGCCGTTCCGCCACGTCTGAAACGCCGCTGTTATGACCAGCGCAATCTTGCTTTCCGGAAGAATATCCCCTATCTTGACCCCCGGTATGTACCTAAAGCACTTCAACCTGGACGAGATGCCCTTCAACATAACGCCTGATCCGCGTTTCCTGTA
>CAZGBW010000173.1:0-1738 GCA_964523995.1 uncultured Victivallales bacterium
CGGACGTTGGCAAAGGACATCCTGTCGTTCGCGGCCTTCAATGACTGCGAACTGGCGTTGATGGATATTGATGATGAACGGCTCGCGATGATTGAAAAAGCCGTCCTGAAAATTGTCCGGAAGGGGAATTACAAGGCGAAAGTCGTTGCCACCAAAGACCGGGCGGAGGCACTCCGGAACGCGAATGGGGTGGTCTGCACGGTCCTGGCGGGCGATGTGGATGTCTGGCGCAACGATATCGAGATCCCGAAGAAATACGGTGTCGATATCAATGTCGGCGATACCCGCGGCCCCGCGGGTATCTTCCGTTTCCTGCGAACCTATCCGCTGATGATGAGCATCTGCCGCGACATCGAGAAGTACTGTCCGGATGCCGTTTTCCTGAATTACACCAATCCGATGGCCATGCTGTGCAGGGCGATGCAGGGGCAAAGCAAGGTGAATGTGACCGGCCTATGCCATAGCGTGCAAGGGACGGCAGCCATGCTGGCGGAGTGGATCGGCGCCCCGGCAACCGAGATCGAGTATGTCTGTGCAGGCATCAACCACCAGGCCTTCTATCTGGACTTCAAATGGAATGGGAAAGACGCCTATCCGCTGATCCGGGCAGCCGTCGAGAAACCGGAAATTTTCCAGAAGGAGCCGGTCCGGAACGAGATGTTCAAGCACCTGGATTATTATGTCACGGAGTCCAGCGGGCATAACTCGGAGTACAACGCCTGGTTCCGCAAACGGCCGGATCTGATCGAGAAGTACTGCACGCACGGCACGAACTGGAACCCCGGTCTCTACGGCTACATCAAGGATGAGTACCTGAAGCGGAAGGACACCTGGAAGAAGGATATCCTGGAATGGCTGGAGAAGGACGACATTGACATCGCCAGGGGGCATGAGTACGCGGCCTTCATCTTCAATGCCGTATTCGGTGACAACACGATGTTCAAGTTCAACGGTAACGTGCGGAATATCGGGCTGATCGAGAACCTCCCGCACGGGTGCTGCGTCGAGGTGCCCGTGCTCGCGTCAAGGACCGGGCTGGAGAAAATCGCCATCGGCAGGCTGCCGGACCATCTGGCGGTGCTCGTGAGCCTTTCCGCCCAGTGCGAGGAGCTGGCCGTCCAGGCGGCGGTCACCGGCGACCGGCGGGGTGTCTACCAGGCGATCTACTTCGATCCGCTGACATCCGCAGTCCTCTCCCTCGAGGAGATCCGGCAGATGGTGGACGAGATGTTCGCCAGCAACCAGGAGTATCTCGCCTACCTGAAGTAGGATATTCAATTGACCCGCCATACGCTTACCGCTAGATTGACCGCGACTCCAAACCGGTTAAAGCAGAAGCTATGCCAACACAGTCCCTCTCTCTGAATCAAAGCCAGCGGATGCAGATGGTGCTCGCGCCCCAGTTGCGCCAGTCCCTCGAGATCCTGCAGGTTCCGATCCTGGAGCTGAGGACCATCGTCCAGAAGGAACTCGAGCAGAACCCGACGCTCGAGGAACTCGCGCCGGAAGGGCCGGCGCTGGAAGTCGAGACCCGTCCTGGCGAGGCTCCGGAGAACAGCATCATGAACTTCGATAAGAAGTTCGAGGTGCTCGCCAAGCTGGATGATGACTGGCGCGATTACTATTTCCAGGACCTGGACAACCGTCCGAACACCGTGGATGCCGAGGAGAAACACCAGTTCCTGATGGATTCGCTGCAGCAGCGCGAGTCCCTGCAGGAACACCTGATGCGCCAGCT
>CAZGBW010000173.1:1838-6198 GCA_964523995.1 uncultured Victivallales bacterium
TCGTCCGCAAGGTCGAGGACGAGTATGTCATCATCCTCAATGACGACCGCCTTCCCCATCTGCGCATCAGCAAGCACTACCGCGACCTGATGGAGGATCCGGACACCCCCCGCGAGGTCAAGACCTATATCCGGGACAAGCTTCGCTCCAGCTCGTTCCTGATCAAGAGTATTGACCAGCGCCAGCGCACCATCTACAAGATCGCCGCCGAGATCGTCCAGCAGCAGTCGGATTTCCTGGAGCACGGGGTCTCGCACCTGCGCCCCTTGACCATGGCCGCCGTCGCCGCGCGCGTCGGTGTGCATGAGACCACCGTCAGCCGGACGGTGAACCAGAAGTACATGCGCACGCCGGTCGGCACGTTCGAATTGAAATACTTCTTCACGCCGGGACTGCGGACGAGCGACGGCGACAACATCTCGAACAAGACCGTCAAGGACATCATCAGTTCCATCATCGCCGATGAGTCTGGCGGCGAGGCGCTCTCCGATATCGCCATCATGGGGATCCTGAAGGGGAAAGGCATCACGGTCGCACGCCGCACGGTGGCAAAGTACCGCGATATGCTTGGCATTCCGCCCTCCCACCTGAGAAACCGGCACTGAGACCGCTGTGAAACTGACCGCCGCCATATCGCACATCGCCGACCGCCTCGACCGGACGGCAGTCCCGGGGCAATGGCTGCTGCTGCCCCCCATGCCGGCCGCTGCCGAGGCCTTGGCGGTCTGCGCCCTGGCATCCCACCGGCGGACGGCGGTCCTCTGGATCACCCGGCATCCGGACCATATCGAGCAGGGACGGCGCAACCTGCACACGCTTGCACCGGCACTGGAACCGCTCATCCTGCCGTTCCCGCCGGTCTTTGAATCCGGGGGGACCGCTCACGTGGAGGATCCGGATATTGCCGGGCGGCGCATCCACACCCTCAATCGCCTGGCCGAGCTGCCGCCCTCGGCAACCCCGGTCATCATCACCTGCACCGCCGCCCTTCTCCAGCCGACACCGACGCCCGATACGCTCGCCACCCGGATGCAACGCGTCGAACTGGACCGCCCCCTACCCCCGGACACGCTGGCGCAACGGCTGGCAGACACCGGTTACCAGTTCGAGTCCGAGGTCCTGGACAAGGGCCAGGCCTCACGCCGTGGCGGTATTCTTGACCTGTGGCCGCCGGACAGCGACTGGCCCCTGCGTATCGAATGGTTCGGCAATACGGTCGAGTCGCTGCGCTTCTTCGATCCCGCCAGCCAGCGGGCGGTGGAGAAGATCGCCTCGTTCATGATCATCCCGGCACAGGAGAGCACCCCGGCGAGAAGCGGGCAGGACGAGGGTTGCCTGCTTGATCATGTCCATGCCCCCCTGACGGTCTTCTGGAGCGATGCCGACGCCATCCGCCTACAGGCGGGCGAGCTCGCCGCCAGCGGACGCGCGAACCTGCTGGATCTCGCCGGGATCATCGCCAGCATGGATCGCCAGCCCGGCACCCGGCATATTGACACGGGCGCGGAGGACGCCCCTGCCGATGCCGCAGCCACCGTACCGCCACTGACCGTCCTCCCCCATTCCGTATCGCTGCCTGCCACCGCCGGAACCGCCAGGCTCGACGAGGCACGGCGGGTCCTGCTTGACGACCTCTATGCCCGGACCGCCCGCCGCCATGAGGTGATCGTCTTCTTTGACTCGCCCGGATCCCTCGACCACTTCCGGACCCATCTCGCCAGGGACGGAAAGGGGCCGGAGCTGCAGATCGGCAGTCTTTCCGAGGGATTCTGCGCCGACGCGCTGAAGCTGACCGTTGTTGCCGAATCGGATCTCTACGGGCGTCGCAAATCCATGCAGCGCTTCGACCGTCCGGATGAGGCCCGCGGGCGCGCCGGCCGTTTTGCCGGTTCCCGCATCCACGATTTCACCGACATGGAGGAAGACGACCTGGTTGTGCATGCGGATCATGGCGTCGGCCGCTACCTGGGGGTCGAGCAGATCACCTTCAACGGCCAGCTTCAGGAAGTGCTCGCGATCGAATACGCGGAAGGGGCGCGCCTGTACGTTCCCGTCACGCATGCGAACCTGCTGAGCCGCTATGTGGGCATGGCCAACCGCGCCGCCACACTCCACCGCCTTGGCGGCACCCGCTGGGCCCGCGAGAAAGGCGAGGCGCAGGCGGCGGTCTACGATCTCGCCGCCGAGCTGCTGGACATCCAGGCGCGGCGAAACCTGCTGCAGGGGCACGCCTTCCCGCCCGACAGCCCCATGCAGCATGAGTTCGAGAACGCCTTCGCCTTCGAGGAGACGGTCGATCAGGGAACGGTCATCCGCGATGTCCGGGCCGATATGGAATCGCCCCGCCCGATGGACCGCCTGATCTGCGGCGACGCCGGCTACGGCAAGACCGAGGTGGCCATGCGCGCCGCCTTCAAGGCCGTGCAGGACCAGCGACAGGTCGCCGTGCTGGTGCCGACAACCGTTCTCGCCCAGCAGCATTACCAGACGTTCGCAGAGCGGATGGCCGGCTTCGGCGTGCGGATCGAGATGATCAGCCGTTTCCAGACCCCCGCCCACCGGCGGCGGATCCTCGAGACCCTGGCGGAGGGCGGGACCGACATCATCATCGGCACCCATGCCCTCGTCCAGCCCGGCGTCCGGTTCTCGAACCTGGGCCTGGTCATCATCGATGAGGAACAGCGCTTCGGCGTCGCCCACAAGGAGCGGCTCAAGAAAGTCAAGCAGCTCGTGGACGTTCTCACGCTCAGCGCCACGCCCATCCCGCGAACCCTGTACATGAGCATGACCGGGGCCCGCGACATGAGCCTGCTGCGGACCCCGCCCCGCGAGCGGGTCCCGATCGAGACCATCATGGCCAAAGGCACCGATGATGTCATCCGCGACGCGATCCGGCGCGAGCTGGCCCGCGGCGGGCAGGTCTACTTCCTCCATAACCGCGTCGTTTCCATCGGGCGGCTGCGCGAACGCCTCGCCTCCCTCGTCCCCGAGGCGCGCATCTAGATCGCCCACGGCCAGATGAACGCCGCGGAGCTGTCGGGCGTCATGCGGCGCTTCGCGTCCGGCGAGGCCGATGTGCTCCTGTGCACCACGATCATCGAGAGAGGCCTGGACATCCCCCACGCCAACACCATACTGATCGACCGCGCCGACCGCTTCGGCATCGCCGACCTCTACCAGCTCCGCGGACGCGTCGGGCGCGCCGACCGCAAGGCCTACGCCTTCCTGCTGCTGCCGCCCCACGGGATGGTGGACAGCGACGCGCGCGAGCGCATCCAGGCGGTCCGCCGCCATTCCGGACTGGGGGCCGGTTTCAACCTGGCCGTGCGCGACATGGAAATCCGTGGGGCAGGCAACATCCTAGGGGCCGCGCAAAGCGGCCATATTTCCGCCGTCGGGTTCGGTCTCTACTGCCAGCTCCTGCAGCACGCCGTGGCACGCCTCAAAGGCGAGCAGACCACCCCGCCGATCTCGGTGGAACTGCGGCTGGACTTCATCCGCGCCGTCCCGGACGACAGCAGCTCCACCACCGCCGCGCTGACACCGGCGTATATCCCGGACGAGCGGCTGCGGGTCGCCATCTACCGACGCATGGCCGAGGCCACCAGCCAGGAGGGTCTCGATGACCTCGCGCTTGAACTCGCCGATCGCTTCGGTCCCCCGCCACCCCCCGTCCAACGCCTGCTGGCCATTGCCGGGCTGCGGGTAACCGCCGCCAGCGCCGGTATCGAGCTGATCGAGGTCAAGGCGCGCAAGATCATGATCCGCCGGGGGGGGGAATTCCACATGGAGAACGGCCGGTTCCCCCTGCTGCGCGCGGCCAGCCCCGACAACGCGATCACCGAACTGCGCGACCGCATCGCCAACCTCTGAACGCACAAATCCCTGCAGCGATTGCACGATATCCGCATCCTTCATGCAGCGACATTTATCGCGATATTCGAGGCCTGGTCAACCAAAATGGGAATTGCTGGAAAACGGTCCCGCAACATGCTAAGAAGGTGGGGTTTCGTGTCACTCAGGGGGGCTTTGTGCATCTTAAATCGCTCGAGATTACCGGTTTCAAAAGCTTTGCCGACAAGACCAAACTGGTTTTTGAACCGGGAATGACCGCCATTGTCGGTCCGAACGGCTGCGGCAAGAGCAATGTCTCCGATGCCATCCGCTGGGTCCTGGGCGAGCAAAGTGCCAAGGCGCTGCGCGGTTCCAAGATGGAGGATTGCATCTTCAACGGCACGCAGAACCGCAAGCCGCTCGGCATGGCCGAGGTCCACATCACCTTCACGAACTGCGAACAGGTGCTGCAGACCGACTTCCACGAGGTCACCATCACCCGGCGGGTCTTCCGTTCCGGGGAAGG
>CAZGBW010000174.1:0-6191 GCA_964523995.1 uncultured Victivallales bacterium
TCGATTTCCGGATTTATCTCGGGATCATCCTGTTCCGGTGGCAGATGATCGCGCTCTGCTTCCTGTATGCGCTGCTGGGCTCGGTGATTTACCTGAATGTGGCTCCGAAGAAGTTCCAGAGCAGCACGAAGATCATGATCTACCGCGATCCGCTGCTGACGGTCAGTCTTGAGGGGGCGCAGTGGACATCGTTGCAGACGCACATGTACATGCTGGCGAACACCAAGCTCCAGGAGCGTGTCATCACCAAGCTGACCGCGAGCTGGGCTGACCGGATGGGCGGGCTGCGCCGGATGGAGCCTGGCATCTCCACCGCGCAGGTGCGCGGGGTGAACCCGATGCTGGCGGTCACCGTGCAGTCGCGCAACAAGGACTACGCCGAGGCGTTCCTGAGAGTCCTGATCGAGGAGCATCGCGAGGAGTGGCAGACGGTGCAGCGGCAGGCGCGCAATTCGGCGGGCGAAATGCTGGAGAAGGAGCTGGCGCGCCTGGAGCAGCAGATCCGGTCCGCGGAAGACGACCTGATCGAATACCAGCGGCTGCACGATATTGCCCGAGTCGAGGCACGCGGCACGATGGAGAGCCGCTATCTGACGGCGCTGATGGAGCGCCGCAACCAGTTGACGACCGAGCTGATGCTGCTGGAGGCGCAAACCCCGGCCCTTGACGGGGCCAATGCGGCGGTCATCAGTGATGTTTCACGGCTGACGCGCGCGACGGGCGAGGTCAAGCCCGTGGAGGCAACCCGCGAGGATGGCCAGGCGGTTCCGGGGCGGGAGCCGGCGGCCGCGCCAGATGAAGCCTCCAGGAAAACAGACGCGACCATCGAGGGTTTCCAGAACCTTCGCGTGCGCCTGCTGCGGCTCGAGCAGGAGCAGGCGGAATTGCTGAAGGTGCTCAAGGATGATCATCCCCGGCTGCGCGCCGTGCGCGATGAGATCCGAAGCATCCAGGACCAGCTCAACGCGATGGCGGAAGTGCAATTGCGCAACCTTCAGGACCGGCACCGGGCGTTGAGCATCCAGCTGGGCGCGATCGAGACGGCGGAGTACAAGTGGCAGGCCAAGAACCTGATGGCGAGCCAGCGGCAGGCCGAATATGCACGGCTGCAGGCGGTGGTGGAGCGGCTGGCCGGGCATTACGACACCCTTTACACCCGGCTGCATGAAATGAAGGTCAGCGAGGAGCTCAAGGCGGAGCATTTCGTGCCGGAGGACATCACGACACCGGAGGATCCGGTCTGGCCGGATCCGTTCAAGATCCTGATGGTGGCGATCGCCGGCGGCCTCGGTCTCGGGTTCGGCCTGGCGTTCCTGCTGCAGATGGTGGACAACAAGGTGCAGAGCATCAAGGATGTGGAGGGTGCGCTCGGCGTTCCGTTCCTGGGCGGGATTCCCTACTGGGCGCACAGCGGCCTGGAAAGCGCGATTCGCCCGATCGTGACGGAGGAGCATTCCACCGGGGCGATCGAGGCGTATCGCGCGCTGCGCACGAGCGTGCTGGCCGAGTTGAACAAGAAGCACGAGAAGGTGCTGATGATCACCAGCGCGGATTCCCGCGAGGGGAAGACGCTGACAGCGCTGAACCTGTCCATCATGGTCGCGCAGATGGGTAAGCGCGTGCTGCTGATCGACATGGACTTGCGGCGCGGACGCCTCCACCGTTCGCTGGGACTGGAGCGCGAACCCGGGGTGACCGATGTGCTGCGCGAGGGGGGCTCCCTGAAGGATGTCATCCAGCCCGCCCGTATCGAGAACCTGTATTTCGCGCCCTCCGGCAGTGGCATTGACGATTCCGCCGAGCTACTCCAGACCATTGATATCGCCAAGTTCTTTTTCAATGTACTGGACGATTTCGATTACATCTTTGTGGATACCTCGCCCGTGCTGCGGGTGACCGATACGGTGATTCTCGCCAGTCAGGGGATCGGTCAGGTGCTCTATGTCGCCCGGGTGAACTTCACGCCGAAACCGATGATCCGCTACTCCCTGGACATGCTCAAGGACGCCAACATCCTTGGACTGGTGATGAACAGCATCGAGATGCACAAGATCAGCAGCCTCTACTATGCCTACCAGTACCCGAACTACGCCTACTACAGCAATGCGTACACCTACGGCTACAACTATTACTACTATGACGAAAACGGAGGTTCCGGACGGCGTCACCGGCGGGGTGGCGCACTATGGCGCCGGGTCGGGCAGAAGATCCGCAAGATGCTTCTGCCGTCGGCATAGCGATTCGCCGTCGCGACGGCATCGTGCGGCGGGAGGGGGGCGCTGAAGCGTTGAGCTCGCATATAAAACTGCAGAGTTCCTGGATTGTGATTCTGGATCTGGGATGCCTTCTGACGAGCATTTTACTGGCGGTGATGCTGCGCTTCGGCCATGACGAGGTGGCCCTGTACGTCTGGCAGCGTCTTGACGGATGGGTGCTTTTCGTGGGCAGCATCCTGATTGCCAACTACATGGCGGGCAGTTACCGCGTGCAGTACACGCTTTCGCGGTTCGATCTGCTGGTCACCTGGATCTTCTCGATCGCGTTCGCGATGTTCATTCTCAGCCTCACCTCGTATGCCTGGTTTAAAATCCTGCTCGGACGCGGGGTGCTGGTCCTGGCGGCGGTGCTTTACAGCGCCCTCTCACTGTACCTCCGCATTATCGTGGTGCGGGCGGTTTTTTCTGCCGGCCGGCTGTCCAAGCGGATTGTGATCCTTGGCCATACCGCTGCCGACCGGCGCCTGCGTGACTATCTCGAAAACCCGTTTCTTCTGCCGCGCAACCGGGTGGTGGCCTGGGTTTCGCTCTGCGGCGCGACCCAGCGCCTGCCTGCCAGGGGGGGGCTTGTCATGGACCGGCTTCCCGTTGTGGAGGCAACGGCGGATGAGCTTCCCGATGTCCTGCGGAGCCTGGATGCCGAGCTGCTGGTCCTGGGACGGGCGGCCATGTGGGAACTGAGTGCGCTTTACACCCGTCTCCGGCAGGTCCGGTTTTCCGGCATTGAAGTCATGACCCCGCTGGGGGTGACGGAAGTCTACGGAGGACGGCTGTCGCTGGAACTGCTGGATGAGACGGAGACGATGCACTTCGGTGTCGACGGGGGTTTCCCCGTGATGTTCCGCCTGAAACGGGTTGTGGATATGGCGATCTCGGTGATTGGCGGGCTTCTGACCCTGCCGCTGATGCTGTTGACGGCCTTGCTGATCAAGCTGACCGAGCCGCGCAGCCCCGTCCTGTATTCGCAGGCGCGGGTCGGCCAGTTCGGGCGGATATTCAGGATCCGCAAGTTTCGCACGATGCGTGCAGACGCCGAGGCGCAAAGCGGGGCGGTCTGGTCGGCCGACGCGGATCCGCGCATCACGCCGCTGGGCCGGGTCCTGCGCAAGTTCCGCGTGGACGAGCTGCCGCAGTTCTGGAACGTGCTGGTCGGCGAGATGAGCCTGGTCGGACCCCGGCCGGAGCGGCCGGAGATCACGGCCCTTCTCGACCGGCAGATTCCGTTCTACAGCGAGCGCGAGGTCGCGCTGCCGGGTGTCAGCGGCTGGGCGCAGATCCATTGCCCCTACGGCAATACCGTGGAGGCGGCGCGCCGGAAGCTCGAATATGACCTGTACTACATCAAGAACATGTCGCCCAGCCTGGACCTGCAGATTGTCCTGCGGACGCTGCGGACGGTGCTTTTCGGGAAAGAGAAGGAACCATGAGCGCGTCAAGCTCGGCGCGGGAGCGATGGGTGGCCTCGATCCTGGTGGCCTGCGTGGCCCTGGTGGTCTTCTGGGAACTGGCCTCGCGGTTTTCGTCAAGACCCTTTGACGGCCTGCGGCTGGACGCGAGTCATTTCTCCGGATTCGTACCGTCCGATCCGCAGTGGAACCTCCGGCTGCGGCACATCAAGGCCACGCCAACGGAACCGACGGTGATCGCCTATGATGCGCGCCGCCGCAATGTGGACGTTCCGGAGGCGATGCGGCCGGTCGCGGACGCTCCGGTCCTGGTGCGTCTCATGCATGGGTACAACATGGTGGATTGCATGCGCATCAAGCAGTACCGGGTGGACCTTCTCGCGGATACCCGGCGTCGCGGCACGGCACCGGGCGCGGAGTCCGCGGCGGCGGATGGTATTCCCGTCCAGGTCTGGCGGCTGACCGCCCCTTCCGGGGACCGCGCGGTGTGGGTCACGACCATGCTCCGGGAGACGGACTTCGGGGCGACCGACACCGATACGCGCGACATGGCGTTCCCCCGGGTCGGCACGCCGGACGATGCGGCCTGGGCCCCGTCGGGACTCAAGTGGAGCAGTTTCCGTCATCCGCTGCGCAACCTGCGGTCCTATCTGCGAAGCAAGTGGAACGCGTCCCGCCTGGATCCGCTGACGTTCCTGAGGCTTCGCCAGCCCGCCTGGGCCAGCGGCACGGTGCTGACGATGGTCAGCGAATACAAGGGGACAACGGTGGAGAAGGAGACCGAGGCCGCTGTCGTCGCGCATGTGCTGGAGGCTCACCGGACCTTCCATACCCTCCTGCGGGCGCATGGGGGGCCCTCGGCCGGAGTGGCGAATAAACCGTAACTTGGTGTTGCACAGCGGCGGTCGGTTCGCTAGATTGAGAAGAGGCGATTGTGCAAACTGGGATGCTCGGGAAAGAACCATGCGTGGAAAAACAGGCGTTCACCGGTGCGGGGGACAGGCGATGGTCGAGTATGTGATCATCGCCGCTATCCTCGTTTCCACCGTCTCGATCATGGCCGTCTTCCTGCAGACCTTCCGGCAGCACAGCTCGCGCACCCTTGACCTGGCCGCTTCGGAATATCCGTAACCATCAACCGCAAACCATACAGGAGGAGACACAGCATGAACAGGAAACCGACCCGCAGGAACGGACAGACGATGGTTGAATACATCATCATCGTCGTCATCATCGCCATTGCCGCCATTGCCATCTTCGGCATCTTTGGCGACACCATCCGCGACAAACTCGGCGGTGCCGTCGCCGAACTCGGTGGCGATGAGGCCGCCAAGGAGGAAGCGGTTGGCGAGACCGGCGATTCGCAGCAGTGGCTGAAGGATCTCCATAAGGACGGGGCCGGCCAGTGATCGCGGCCTGACGGGACGGCCCGTGCGGCGGGAGGCGCTTATGATGATGCGGCACCGGAGGAACCGATGCGCCGGGCAGTCCCTCATCGAGGCCTGCCTGGCGACGGCGATCCTTTGCCTGATCTTCATGGGCCTCTTCCAGGTCTCGCAGCTTATGGCCACCCGCCAGGTGCTCTACCACGCCGCCGCCCGCGGGGCGCGGGCGAAGATGGTCGGCTTGAACCGCTTCATGGTGCAGAAGGCGATTCGCGTGGCGGCCATTCCGAATGCAGGCCGCATGACGCAGCCGGACATACCGAACGAGCAGGCGGCATTGCGCGACGCGCTTGCCAATGCCCCGGCCGGTGTCGTTTGGGACCGTGCCCTGGCGGCGGGTGGCGAGGCGGCGGCGGTCCATGAGATCGAGCGTGTCCGCATTCCCGAGTATATGGGCTCACTCGACTGGGGTCAGGCGCACAGCGTTCTCGACTATGAACACTGGGATGATGTCCGTGGCGTCGTCCCCGGCGTGATGGAGGATGCCGCCCCGCTTGAGGTGCGGGTCCGGCAGGCCGTGGATTTGCGGCGGCTTTTCGGTGCCACGCTGTACCGGGCCTTTTACGCCCGTGACACGCTGGACTTGGAAGGGGTCTCCCGGCTGGAGGCGCATTATCCGCTCTATATTGAAGACCGGAACTGGTAAGCCATGCAAAGACCCCGTCAACAAACGGACCCCGGAGCGCATCCGCATCGTTCCGGGCAGGTGATGATCTTCTTCATCATGGTTGTCGTCCTGCTTTCCTTTGTCGCGCTCTGGCACTTTGACCTGCAGAAGCTATTCCGCGTCAAATCCATCACCCAGAACGCGGGCGACGCCGCCGCGCTCATGGCGGCCCGCTGGCAGGCGATCTCGCTGAACCTGGCGGGCGACCTGAACCTGATGCAGGTGATCGCCCTGAGCGAGGGGGACGATGCCGCGCGGGTCGCGATCTCGAACCTTCAGGCCCGGCTGCGCTTCTCCGGGCCGATGATCGCGATGCAGGCCGCCCAGCAGGCCGCCAAGAACAATGGGTTGCACGTCAACCCGGATTACACCGCCTTTTTCCGGGAACATGCCGAGC
>CAZGBW010000175.1:0-6057 GCA_964523995.1 uncultured Victivallales bacterium
CATTGACGTAGTGGCGGCTCCGGAGGCAATGGTCCCACACCGACAGCAGGCAGTTGGCATCGGGTGGCAGGTACACGCGCACGACAGACGCCTTCTTGTTCATGACGTGGTCGATGAAGCCGGGATCCTGATGCGTGAAGCCGTTATGCGCCTGCTGCCAGACGTGCGAGGCGAGCAGGTAATTCAGCGAGGCGATTTTCCGCCGCCACGGCAGTTCCGCGCTGACTTTCAGCCACTTGGCGTGCTGGTTGAACATGGAATCAATGATGTGGATGAACGCCTCGTAGCAGTTGAAGAGACCATGCCGCCCGGTGAGCAGATACCCTTCGAGCCAGCCCTCGCACTGATGCTCGCTCAGCATTTCCATCACGCGGCCATCCGTTGCCAGAAATTCATCATTTTTGTCGGTCCTGCCGTTCCACTGCCGGCCGGTGACGTCAAAAACAGCATTCAAACGGTTGGATAACGTCTCGTCGGGACCGAAGATCCGGAAGTTGCGATGTTCCTTGTTGTGTTCGATCACATCCCTCAGGAATACGCCGAGTTCATGGGTGTCGGCAGCCTGGACGGATCCTGGTGCCGGCACGTCCACTGCATAGTTCCGGAAGTCGGGCATGATCAGGTCCTGCAGCAACAGTCCTCCGTTCGCGTGCGGATTCGCCCCCATGCGGCGGTCGCCCATTGGGGCGAGCTCGGCCAGATCCGGTTTGAGCCGGCCGTCCTGATCGAACAGTTCTTCCGGTTTGTAGCTTTTCAGCCAGTCTTCCAGGAGCTTGAGATGACCGGGATGATCCGCATCCACCAGGATTGGAATCTGGTGGGATCGGAACGTGCCCTCGTTTGGAACCCCGTCCACGTCCTTCGGCCCCGTCCAGCCTTTCGGGGTCTTCAAGATAATCATGGGCCAGCGTGGACGGTCGGGAGCTCTGTTTCCCCGTGCATGGCGTTGAATCTGGCGGATATCCAGGACGGCCATCTCCAGGATCGCTGCCATACGCTGATGCATGGTTTCCGGGTCGTCTCCTTCCACGAGGTAGGGTGTCCATCCGTAGCCGCGGAGCAGTTGGTCCAGTTCTTCCGGTTCGATGCGGGCGAGCACGGCCGGGTTGGCGATCTTGTAGCCATTCAGATGCAGGATCGGCAGCACGGCCCCATCGGTTATCGGGTTGAGGAATTTGTTCGAGTGCCAGGCAGTGGCTAGCGGACCGGTCTCGGCTTCGCCGTCGCCGACGACGCAGGCGACGATCAGTTCCGGATTATCGAACGCGGCACCGAAGGCGTGGCTGAGCGAATAGCCCAGCTCGCCGCCTTCGTGGATCGAGCCCGGACACTCTGGCGAAACGTGGCTGGGAATGCCGCCGGGGAAGGAGAATTGCTTGAACAGTTTCTTCAGTCCGGCCAGATCCTGTGTGATGCCCGGATATATCTCGCTGTACGTGCCTTCGAGATACGTATTGGCCACTAGCGCGGGACCACCGTGGCCGGGGCCGGATATGTAGATCATATCCAGATCGTGTTCCTTGATGACCCGGTTGAGATGCACATAGATGAAATTCTGCCCCGGTGTGGTTCCCCAGTGCCCGAGCAGCATCGATTTGACATGGTCCGGCTTCAGCGGTTCCCGAAGCAGTGGATTGTCTCGGAGATAGAGTTGTCCGACGGACAGGTAATTGGCGGCCCGCCAGTAGGCGTCCATGTTGTGAAGACGTTCGGGTGTCAACGGTCCTGGTTGCATGGTATTCTCCTGTGGTTCTGTCTACCTTTCGCGCGGTGGCGCCAGGGCGGTCATCAATGCATCGAAGGGCTTGTTGAATTTCTCGACGCCCTCGTCCTCGAGTTGTTGTGTCGCTTGATGGATGTCAATGCCAAGCGCCGGCAGGTGTTTAAGCAGGCGTGCGGCGTCGCCGACATCCTGTTCGAGGCGTGCCTCCGGGGCTCCGTGATCGCGATACGCGTTGATGGTTTCGACCGGTGCCGTGTTGACGGTGTCCGGTCCGATGAGGGCCTCGATATATTTCACATCGCTGTATGCCGGGTTCTTGGTGCCGGTGCTGGCCCAGAGCAGGCGCTGGGCGCGAGCCCCCTGTTGCGCGAGCTTATGGAATCGCTCGCCTCCGAACAGATCCTTGTAAATCGGATACGCTGTCTTTGCACTGGCGATGGCAACCTCCCCGTGCGCGGTCCTGGCGAGGGTGGACGCTTTGCCGCCCCTGGTCATGATGGTTTCCAGCAGCGGGTCCATGAGCGTATCAATCCGGCTGATGAAGAAGCTGGCGACCGACGCGATGCGGTCTATTGGCTTTCCGCCTGCCGCCCGTGATTCCAGACCGGCCAAGAATGCATCCGCCACCTGCCGGTAGCGCGGCAATCCGAAGATCAGGGTCACATTGATGTTGATTCCCTCGCTGGTGAGTTGCCGGATGGCGGGCAACCCTTCGAGCGTGGCGGGGACTTTGATAAAGACATTAGGGCGGTTCAGCGCGGTCCACAGCCGGCGGGCTTCCTGCAGTGTCCCGCCGGTGTCATGCGCCAGGTGCGGGTTGACCTCCAGGCTCACATAACCATCGGCACCGTCCGTCCGGTCATAGAGTGCTCGGAACGTGTCCGCGGCGCTCTGCACATCGTGCTGGCTGATGGTTTCATAAATCGTTCTGGCGTCTTTCCCTGCCAATGTCTGCGCACGGATATCCTCATCGTAATCATGGCTTTCCACGATCGCCATCGCGAAGATCGCCGGATTCGATGTCATTCCCCGTACGCCGTCCTCCTCGATCAGGCGTCGGAGCCCGCCACTGGTGATCAAATCCCGCCGGATATAGTCCAGCCAGATGGCCTGCCCGAATTTCCCCAGTTGAATCAACGGATTTGTTTCCATATTTTCGCATCCTTTCCAATCGTTGCTGCGCAGCAGCAGTTACACAGTGAATGGGATCCATGCCATGAGTATTGCCATATTCGGAACTTGAATGGCAGGAGCCATTCTAACCTCGCTCTCGCATGAAACGCACCTCGGCGCGCAAGCGATCAACTTCCTCGATCAGATCGAACAGGGTCTTGATCCACGTCACATCAAGGCCGTGGATGGTTCGCAGGTACTCGATTCGACGCACCGTGCATATTGCCTCCTCCGTGAAGGTCATCACCTTGTTCGGGGGTTGCAGGACCGGTTGTATCAGCCCTGCGCGCCAGTAGATCAGAAGGGAACGGCGGGGGACCGCCGCGAGATGAGCGGCGGCGTCGAGGCTGTACAGAACGTTGGGTTTCGGATGAAACAACTCCAGCGCGAGGGGCGACGCCGTATCGGTATGCATGCGCAGGTTCATCATGACCTCCTCGGGGTGAATGTGCTTTTTTCTGTCGATGTGTTGAAGCGCTGCGAGTCTCCACGCTGGCGGCCCAATTCCGCACTGTCGAACCACGGTGGAGAAGCCTACGCGACGGGCAGGGTTCCCTCTATGGGGTGAAACCCTACTGTTTTGACCGGTGAATCGTGTTTCAATCGCACGTTCTCCTGGTGGTGCCGGCTATCACCGCTGCCAGAGGATGTGTGCGCATTCCAGGGGGATGGCAACACCTTCGCCATGGGGGGTGAGGCGCGCCGTATAATGGTCTGCCGGACGGATTGCAGGCACCGTTGCGCGGTAGAGGTCGACGCCTGAAGCACTGGCGGACTGATGGACATGCTTCATTTCATGCCGTTCGGGGCCGCCGCCGTTGATTTCATCGGCAAACAGGTCGACCTGTACGGCCTCGGGATCGAGGTCATTGAAATAGACTTCAACCTCGATGGTATACTGCTGGTCCCGGGTTTCCACTTTCACGTCGCCGAAATGCAGCGAAGTCCACGCCTGGTCGAGTTGGCGCTTCCAGTCGAGCATCCGTGCGCCAAGTGCGCCCTTGCCGGCCTGGCGCGAATGGAAGGCGATTGCCGCCGGGAGGTAGTGCTGCTCGGTGTATTCGCGCACGGTGCGGTTGGCGGAAAAACGCGGGGTCAGCTGTGCCATGCTGTTCCGCATCCGTGTGACCCAGGCGGCCGGGATCCCGGCGTCGTTCCGTGTATAGAATTCGGGGACCACGCTGTGCTCGAGCAGGTCGTAAAGCGCTACCGCCTCCGCCGCATCCCAGGCGGGATCGTCACCGTGCTCCTTGCCATCCCCCAGCGCCCAGCCGACGTCTGGCGTGTAGGCTTCCGCCCACCATCCGTCCAGTTCCGAGAGGTTGATGCCCCCGTTGACGAGCACCTTCATGCCGCTCGTCCCGCACGCCTCCCAGGGGCGCCGCGGGGTGTTCAGCCACACATCCACGCCCTGCACCAGGTGTTCGGTCAGATGCATGTCGTAGTCTTCGAGGAAGACCACATGGGGCCGGGCCTCCGGGCGCCGGATGAACTGCATCCATTCCTTGATGAGGGCCTGGCCGGCACGGTCTGCCGGATGGGCCTTGCCGGCGAGGATAAGCTGCACCGGGCGGTGAGGATTGTTCAGGATGCGGAGCAGCCGGTCCGGATCGTGCAGCAGCAGGTTCGGCCGCTTGTAGGTGGCGAAGCGGCGCGCAAAGCCCAGGGTCAGCGCGTTGGGGGTGAGAAGCCCCCTGGCCTCCTTGATCTCGCGGGCCGGCGCACCCGCTGCGGTCAATTGCCGGGTCAGCCGTACACGCGTATAGTCGACAAGCGCCTTGCTGGCGGCGGTGCGGAATGACCAAAGGCGGTTGTCGGAGACGCGGGATATATCCTGCGCCAGGGATTCGGTTGTTCCCATCCAGCGATCCTTGCCACAGGCTTCCGTCCAGAGATCATCGGCGGCGGGGGAGTCCCAGCTTGGGGTGTGGACACCGTTGGTGACGTGCCCCACGGGAACTTCCTTCACCGGCCAGCCGGGAAAAACCGGGGCGAAGAGGTGACGGCTGACTTTCCCGTGCAGGCGGCTCACTCCATTGACCGATCCGCTTCCGCGGATGGCGAGATAGGCCATGTTGAAACTCTCCGCCGGATCGTCCGGGTTCCGCCGTCCGAGGGCCAGCAGGTCGCGGAGCGGAATGCCGAGCTTTTCCTGGGCGTACCGTCCGAGGTACTGCTCGATGATCGCCGGGTCAAAACGATCGAATCCGGCGGTCACCGCGGTGTGCGTGGTGAAAAGATTTCCCGCGCGGGTGACGGCCAGGGCGATGTTGAAGGGCTGCGCGGTCTCCTGCATGAAACTCCGTGCCCGCTCCAGCACGGCAAAGGCCGCGTGCCCCTCGTTCAGGTGGCAGACATCCGGCTTGAGTCCGAGTGCGGCAAGCAGCCGCCAGCCGCCAATGCCGAGCAGCATCTCCTGCTTGAGGCGCAGTTCCGGTCCGCCCCCGTATAACTCGCTGGTGATCCCGCGATGCGCCGGGAAGTTCGCGGCGTCATTGCTGTCCAGCAGGTAAAGCTTCACGCGTCCGACTTGGACCTGCCAGGCGCGCAGCCAGACCGAATAGCCGGGCAGGGCGATTTCCAGCCGGAGCCACTCGCCGTTGGCAAGGCGCACCGGCGTGATCGGCAGTTGTCCGGGGTCGTTGTACGGGAAGAGTGTCTGCTGCTCGCCGTTCCTGTCAATCATCTGGCGGAAATAGCCACGCTGATACAGCAGTCCGATGCCGACGACCGGCACGCCCAGATCGCTCGCCGCCTTGAGCTGGTCGCCAGCCACGTTGCCAAGCCCGCCCGAATAGATCGGCAGGGCTTCGCTGAGCATGAATTCCATGCAGAAATACGCCACGCACGATAGCGGCGATCCGGGGTGGGCCTGCTGGAACCATTCCGGTTCCGCGGCTTTCCGGCGTTTCAGCTCCAGGAGTTCATCCACTTCCTTGCGAAACCCGGTCTTGCTCAGCAGTGCCTGCAGCCGTTCCGGTGAAACCGTCTGCAAGACAACCCAGGGGTTTTGCGTCCGCTCCCACAATTCCGGATCCAGTTCCTTCCAGACCCTGTCCCCGTAGTGGTTCCACGACCAGCGCAAGTCCAGCGCCAGTTCGGCCAGGGAATCGAATCCCTTGATGTCAGTGGGCAGGAGGCTGTATGTCGGCTGGCTTGTT
>CAZGBW010000176.1:0-6050 GCA_964523995.1 uncultured Victivallales bacterium
AGTCCATCCAGCGCGCCGTCAAGGCGGCGCAGGCACCGTTGCGAAGGCCGTCCAGCCAGTACTCGAAACGGCCGAGCCAGGCCGCCAGCAAGGCCGCCCTGGAAACCCGGCATCCCGTTTCGACGGCCAGCGAGGAGGCCGGGAAAAGAGGGCGCACCGGCAGTGCATCCACCGGGGTGTTGACGTTGATGCCGATACCCGTCAGCACGAAGTCCACGGTGCTGGCGGTCGTGGACGCCTCGGTCAGAATGCCGGCGACTTTGCGCGTATTGACCAGCAGGTCGTTCGGCCACTTGATCGCCGGCACGAGTCCGGTGGTCTGCCGGACGGCCTCGGCGACCGCGACGGCGGCCGCGATGGAAATCAGCGGGGTCTGTTCCGGCGGCAGGCCGGGACGTAGCAGCAACGTGGCATAGATGCCCGTTGCCGGCGGCGAAACCCAGATGCGATCATGACGGCCCCGGCCGCAGGTCTGGGTTTCGGCCACCACGAGCGATCCGTGCGGGGCACCGGCGGTACCCAAGGCACGGGCATCGTCGTTGGTCGACCCGGTGGTTTCCAGATACCGGTAGAGACCATGGCCGAGCTGCCGGGTCCCGGCCAGGGGCAGGACATCGTCCGCCGAGAGCCGGTCGTCCGTTGCGAGGGGGTCCGGCAATGCCTTGGTCAGGCCGGATTCCATCATTGTTTCCGCATCATTCATTCTCACCGCCCGGTTCGTCAACCCGCACGAAATCAATGCAGTTGATACCGTTTCCCGGAGCAGGTGGCAAACACGATATCGCGGCCGTTGCGTTTGACGCGATAGGACGCCCATCGCAAATGCCGTCCGGCCTGCCGGTGGGTGGCACGAGGAAGAACCCATCGTTTTGCGCACCCCGGTGGGCGGGGGCTAACCTGCCAGAGGGGTACCAAGCAATTTCTTGCCAGCGCAGGGAATGCTGTGGTAGCGTGCCGGACGTGTTTCATGTTCAGGATTTTCACCTCTTTCCCACCGGTTTACCATGGCGGCAACGCAGCATAAGTACGACGAGAGCAAGATCAAGACGCTGTCCTCCCTGGAGCATATCCGGATGCGGACCGGCATGTATATCGGCCGCACCGGCGACGGCTCGCAGTACGAGGACGGCATCTATATCCTGCTCAAGGAGGTGGTGGACAACGGTATTGACGAGTTCATCATGAACTTCGGCAAGCGCATCGCCATCAAGATCGAGGACAAGACCGTCTGCGTGCGCGATTTCGGCCGCGGCATCCCCCTGGGCAAGGTGGTCGAATGCGTCTCGGAGATCAATACCGGCGCGAAATACAACGACGATGTGTTCCAGTTCAGCGTCGGCCTGAACGGTGTCGGCACCAAGGCGGTCAACGCGCTGTCGGAGACATTCCTGGTACGAAGTCATCGCGACGGGGAGTATGTCGAGGCGCAGTTCGAACGTGGCGTTCTCGTGAAAAAGCGCAAGGGCCAGTCAAAGGACCGCAACGGCACGCACGTGGAGTTCAAGCCGGATCCCGAGATTTTTGGCAATTACACGTTTCTTGACGAGCACATCGGACGACGGTTGCGCTTTTATGCCTATCTCAACGCCGGACTGCAGATTGATTATAACGGCCAGAATTTCGTTTCCGAGGGCGGCCTGCTGGATCTGATCACCGAGGAGAGCCTCTACGAGAAGATCTACACGCCGCTGCATTTCCGCGACAAGACCCTGGATTTCGCCTTCACCCATACCAACCGCTTCAGCGAGGAATATTATTCGTTCGTCAACGGCCAGTTCACCAGCGACGGCGGTACGCACCTGAGCGCGTTCCGCGAAGGCCTGCTCAAGGGCATCAACGAGTACAGCAAGGGCAAGTTCGACGGCGATGACGTCCGCGAGGGCATCCTGGCGGCGGTGGCGATCCGGCTGAAGGATCCTGTTTTCGAGTCGCAGACCAAGAACAAGCTTGGCAATACCGAGATCCGCGGCACGCTGGTGACCCAGGTGCGCGACTGCGTGGTGGACCTGCTCCACCGGGACAAGCGCACCGCCGACAAGCTGATGATGAAGATCGAGGATACCCAGAAGCTGCGCAAGGAGCTGCTGGCGGTGAAGAAGGTCGCCCGCGAGCGCGCCAAGGCGGTCTCGATCCGCGTTCCCCAGCTCAAGGACTGCAAGATCCATCTCGACAAGAAAAAGGGCAAGGGCCTGGAGTCCATGATCTTCATCACCGAGGGACAGTCCGCGGCAGGGTCGCTCGTGAGCTGCCGGAACGTCAGCACCCAGGCCATCTTCACGCTCAAAGGCAAGCCGGCGAACGTCTGCGACATGAACCGCGACGCCCTCTACAAGAACGTCGAGATCTACAACCTGATGCGCAGTCTCGATATCGAGGAGCATACGGACAACCTGCGCTACCAGCGCGTGATCATGGCGACCGATGCTGATGTGGACGGCCTGCATATCCGCAACCTGATGATCACCTTCTTCCTTCGCTTTTTCGAACCGCTGGTTGAACAGGGGCATCTGATGATCCTGGAAACCCCGCTCTTCCGGGTGCGCACGCGCAAGGAGACGGTCTACTGCTACAGCGAGCAGGAACGGGACGCGGCAGCGGCCCGGCTGGGAGCCAAGGTGGAGATGACCCGCTTCAAGGGCCTAGGGGAAATCTCCCCCGCCGAGTTCAAGCAGTTTATCGGCGATGACATGCGGCTGAGCAAGGTCAGCGTGAAAGGCGAGCATTCGATTCCGGAAGTGCTCAATTTCTACATGGGCAAGAACACCCCTGAACGGCGCGATTACATTATGAAGAACCTGATTATCGATCCGGCATCCTTATGAGCAAGACGCTTCCCCAACAGGAATTCAGCTTCGACGCCTGGGCGGACCCCGATGCCGAGACGCCGGCGGCAGACGCCGCGCCGGCACCGGCGGAGACGGCGGACGCCCCGGCGGAAGAGGAACCGGCCCGCGGCGGCGGGTCGGTTTCCGTTTCCGGCGACACCGTGATCGGCAGCCACGGCCCCCTGCGCGCGATGATGGACCGCAATTTCCTCGAATACGCCTCCTATGTGATCTGCGACCGGGCGATCCCGACGATGGAGGACGGCCTCAAACCCGTGCAACGGCGCATTCTGTGGTCCCTTCACGAGAACGACGACGGCCGCTTCACGAAAGTCGCCAATATCGTCGGGCATTGCATGCAGTATCATCCCCACGGCGATGTCTCGATCGCCGATGCCCTGGTGAACCTCGCCAACAAGCGCTACCTGATCGAGGGCCAGGGAAACTTCGGCAATCCACTGACTGGCGATCAGGCCGCCGCCTCGCGGTATATCGAATGCCGCCTGACCCCGCTGGCCCGCAAGGAGATCTTCAACGACGACCTGACGCCGTTCGTGCCGAACTACGACGGACGCAAGAAGGAGCCCGTCACCCTGCCCAGCAAACTCCCCCTGCTGCTGATGACGGGCGCCGAGGGAATCGCGGTTGGAATGTCCACCAAGCTGCTTTCGCATAATTTCATTGAACTGCTCGAGGCCCAGATCGCGATCCTCCAGAAGAAACCGTTCCGGGTCTTCCCCGATTTCTTCCAGGGCGGCCAGATGGACGTCTCCGAGTATGAGGACGGCAACGGCAAGGTCAAGCTCCGGGCGCGCTTCAAGAAATGCGAGACGGCCCGGCTGGTGATCACCGAAGTGCCGTTCGGCACCACGACCGAATCGCTGATCAGTTCGATCGAGGACGCCGTCCGCAAGAAGAAGGTGCCGATCCGGGCCATCAACGATTTCACGGCGGAAAAAGTGGAGATCGAATTGCTGCTCAGCCCCGGCACCGCGCCGGACAAGGCGATGAAGGCGCTCTATGCCTTTACCGCCTGCGAGAACAGCATTTCCGTGCGGGCCGTGGTCATCCGCCAGAACCGGCCGGTGGATTCCAATGTTTCCGATATCCTGCGGGCGAACACCGCGCAGTGCGTGGACGTGATCCACCGCGAGCTGGAACTGCGGAAGAAGAACCTGTTCGACGAACTGCACCAGAAGACACTGGTCCAGATCTTCATCGAGAAGCGGATCTACAAGCGCATCGAGGAGTGCAAGACCGCCGAGGCGGTGCAGGAGGCCATCCTGCAGGGCTTCGAACCCTTCAAGGCGCAGCTGCTGCGGGAGATCACCCCCGACGATATCGAGATGCTGCTGTCGGTGCGCATCCGCCGGATCTCGCTGTTTGACATCAACAAGAGCCGCCAGGAGATCGAAGGCATCATGGCGGAACTGGCCGAGGTGGAGAAACATCTGGCCAAACTGATCCCGTATGTGATCCGGTATCTGCGCGATCTGATCAAGACCTACAGCCCGGTCTATCCGCGCTGCACGGAAATCACGACCTTCGGCAGTATCGAGGTCCGCGAGCTGACCGCCAGGGAATTGAAGATCGGGTACGACGCCGAGCGCGGGTTCATCGGGCACGGCGTGGGCGGGGACCCGCTGTTCGAATGTTCCTCGTACGACAAGCTGGTGATCTTCTCCAAGGACGGACGCTACTGGGTCATGCCACCGCCGGAACGCCATTTCGTGGACGGCGGCATGGCGTTCTGTGGCAAGGCGGACCGGGATCAGGAGTTCACGCTGGTCTTCACCGACAAGGATAGCGGCTTCACGTACATCAAGCGCTTCACGGTCGGCGGTTTCATCCTGGAGAAGGAATACCGCTGCGCGCCGGAGGGGGCCGAGGTGCTACTGCTCCAGCCAGGGGTGCCGGAAGCGATCTACCTGAAATACAAACCGGCCAAGGCCCAGCGGATTCATCAACAGGTTTTCCAGACGGCGGACATCCAGGTCAAGGGCGCCAAGGTGCGCGGCAACCAGATGACCGCCAAGCGGATCGCCAATATCGCCACCTCCAAGCCCCGCTGGTGGAACGACGACGAGGAATCCCACAAGGGCCACTTACTTTAGATAGAAAAGGAGACTGGGCAGATGACACCCCGCGATAATCTACTGCGATCGATGCGACGGCAAGGGTTCGAGACGGCACCGGTGGCCTCTGGCGGTTTCTGTGATTCACAGGTAAAAGCTTTTGAAAAGCGGTTCGGGCACCAGGATATCCCGGCCTGGTTCGGAAACCCGTTCCGGGACGTCTGGATGCCCGCCGAGGCGACCTATGCCGATGCCCGCGCGCTCTACCGGCACGAGGAGCTTCCCGACGAGATCTCCTTCGACCCCTGGGGCGTCGGGCATTCGCGCCGCCCGGATTGCTGGCACATGACCCGCATGCACCATCCGCTCAAGGGGGAGGACATCACCGCCGACGATATCCGCCGCTATCCGGCGCCACGGATGATGTCGGAGAAGGCGGCAGCGCTGGCCGACAGCGTCCGGCAGCATCAGGACAACGGCCTGGCGGTCATGGGCGGAATGGCCTGCACCATCTGGGAAGGCGCATGGTACCTGCGCTCGATGGAAGATCTGATGACGGATATGATGATGGACGACGAGCGCGCGACGCTGCTGCTGGACCGGCTGACCGCCCATGCCATCGAGCGGATTCAGTGCTATGCCTCGGCTGGCTGCGACCTGGTGCAATGCGGCGACGATATCGGCATGCAGCATACGGTGATGATGAGCGTGGACCTGTGGCGACAGTGGCTGAAACCGGGGTTGAAGAAGGTCATCGCGGCCGGACGGGCGATCAAACCGGATCTGCTGATCTTTTACCACTCCTGTGGCTATGTGCTGCCGTTTCTCGAGGATCTGATTGAAATCGGCGTGGATATCCTCAATCCGGTGCAGCCGGAGTGCATGGACTTTGCGGAGGTGCATGCGAAAACCGCCGGACGACTCTCGTACTGGGGCACCATCGGCACCCAGCAGGTGCTACCGTTCGGCACCCCCGAGGAGGTGCGCGAAACGGTATGGCGCAACCTGCGTATCTGCGGGAAGCAGGGCGGCATCCTGATCTGCCCCACGCACATGGTGGAACCCGAGGTCCCATGGGAGAACCTGGTGGCCATGCGCGATGCTGCACGCGACTTCCGGCCCTGATAACCGCATCGTTTGTCTATAACTT
>CAZGBW010000177.1:0-6006 GCA_964523995.1 uncultured Victivallales bacterium
ATGGATGCAGGTTGTAAAGCAAGAGTGTGAATAGTGAAGATGTGACCCCGAAGCTGTTCGGTGGTGTGAGAGCTGGGGGAGAAGGCTCCCCCGGCTACTCGATTGGGAGCATGAAGATATAGATGACAAATCCAACCGCAGGTGATAATGAATAGCGCCATGGAAGGCTCTATTCATTTTGCAGACATGCTCAGGGAGCGTGAAATCAAACGGGAATGGGTGAATATTGTCCTGGAACAACCGGATCGGACAGAAGATCACGACGACGGCACGAGGCATTTCATCAAACAGATTCCGGAATTTGGGAACCGCTGGCTTCACGTTGTTGTCAATGTAGCAGGGTTCCCCAGAAAAACGGGTAACTGCTTTTTTTGACCGACGGCTTAGGAGAATGAAATGAGAATAAAACTGGACAGGGAAATTGATGCTCTCTATTTCCGATTGGACGACAATCGGATTGTGGAATCTGAAGAAATTCGACCTGGTGTCATTCTCGATTATGATGAGAATGACAAAGTTGTTGGGGTTGAATTTCTAGGCGTTTCGGCTCGCGCCACTAAGGATGAACTCTCCACAATGCAATTTCAAACTGCATAATAGATGGGCGATCCCAACAACAGGGTGGTGGGTATTTCGCCTCCCGCTGCGCGGTCGTCGAAACCCACAGGCTGAGCGTTCGCCATAGCAAGAGACAAAGGACAGCAGATGAATATCAACCCTGACGCAAGAGATCTCGGAGGGACTTCGTTGCGCATTGCTTCGCGCCTGGCCGCAGCGGTCCTGTTACTGTGGGCGGGCTACGTCGTTGGCCGACGCATGCCCCACGACGCGCATTCTCCTGTTACAGCGCCCGCACCGGTCGTCGTCCGAGCACCCGTGCTCCCAGTCGCCGCGCCAGAACCGACTGCGCCGCCTTCGCCACGGCCACCCGCCGCCCATCAGCCGGTCGGGTTGGAACTGGTTCGCGACGACTCCCGGGCGCAAGAACTTGGGCGAGCATTGATAGACCCTGACCCGGTCTCAAGGTGGCGGAAGTTGAAGGCAATGGGCCTGAAGCCGAGCAACGACGACTTTCGGGCGGCCATGCCGGCCTCGGTGGTGCAGTGGAAGGATGGGACCAACGCGATGCAGGATATACGGGCCATGCTTGACGTGCTGTCCCAGTGGGTGGTGGTAGACGCAGCGGCAGGGGCGGCCTGGATCATGCAACTGCCCGAAGTTCCCTGGCCGGAATGCCGGCCAAAGAACGACGCGCTCTACCGCTATCTGTCTGATTGGACCCGACTCGACGCCGCAGCCGCTGAGAGTTGGCTTGGGACTCTCCCCTCATGCCGATCCCGTGATGTGGCGATCTCCTGTTTCGTGCGAGGACTCCTCGATGCCGGGATTGTGGAGACTGACCCGCAGCGCATCGCATCGTGGTGCACCCAGGTGCGCGACAGGGGTTTACAAGTCACTCCATTCGCCGCGTTCGCCTCGGCGTGGTGTCGCAAGGACATCGAAGCCGCCGCGGCTTGGCTCAACAGCATCCCGCCATCGCCCGGAAAAGATTTCGCGATAAACCAACTCGTCCCGAATCTGGCGTCACAGTACCCGGTGCATGCGATGGACTGGGCGGTGAGCATTGCAGACGAGGGGCAACGCGCGAACGCGATCGGCCACGCCATGAAGTCATGGGCGAAACAGGACCCGGCAGGTGCATCCCAGTTCTTGAACAAGATGGAGGACGGGAAAGACCGGGATAGTGCGATTTGCAGCTTTGCCAAGCAACTTGTCTCCAGTGATCCCGCCACGGCTATGGAGTGGGCGGAAACCGTCTCGGACATGGGCTGGCGTCAGACCACGATGGAAACCGTCGCTGATACCTGGTTGCGGAAGGATCGTGCTGCCGCCATGGCGTGGATAGGCAAGGGACTGCTACCGAAGAGTATCGAGGACCGCCTGTTCCAGTCCAAATGATGACCCTACAGGGAATGGTGCCAAGATAAGGCGTTCTACATTCTACGGATTCATAATCGTAATCGTAACCATAATCGTAATCCTCTATGGGGCAATAGATTAGGATTACGATTAGGATTACGATTAGGATTGGAAAACCGCTTAGCTAAGTGCCATTCGACCCTACAGGCACTCTACATGGATGGCGAATCACGATGACTGCGCTTCTTGGTGTGCTTGTCACTGGATGCACAACAGGAATGGTTCAAAAGAACGCAAAGGCCCCGCTGAACGGCAAAACGGAAGTGGTGGACACGACGACGGGGGATGCGACGGCGGCGAATGTGGCGAGTGGCAAGAAAGCGTGGGTGGATGGGGTGGAGGTGACGGGGACGCCCCATTTATACCGCCTGATGAAGACTCCATTTTGTGTTTGGTTTTTCACGATGATCGCGTAGACTCTGGCGGCATTGTGCAGGATGGAGTCAGGACGAGGGGGCGACTATATGGATATTTCGGAGTTCGGGCAGGTTCTTGCCGGAAACAAGGATCTGTTGCCACGCACGGCGGCGGCGTTTGCGGCGCAGCCGGTTGATGAGGAGCGGCTGGAGGTTCCCCCGGGGGATCCGGTCTGGCGGCAGACGACCATCGCGAGGCCGGTTTCGGTGAGCGGGCCCGGCACCTTTCTTGGCAAGGCGAAGCGGACGCTGCATTTATTCCCCTCGGTGGAACCGGGGTGGCGTTTTGACCGGTCGGACCTGCCGAACTCGCTGAACATCGACGTTTCGGTGCGCAATGTCTGGACAACGGTCCGCAACATTGTGCTTTGCAGTGGTTCCCCGCATAACTACATGCGGATGGTCGAGCACATTATCGCGCTGAAGTACATGGGGCTGGACAACCTGTTGATCCGCATGGATGCCGGTGATCCGCCCCTGTTCGACCGCAGCAGCATGGATCTGGTGGAGGCGGTGGACCAGGCGGGTATCGTGATGCAGCATGAACCGGCGACCGTGCTGACGGTGAAGGAGCCGGTCACGGTGGTGGCTCCCAATGGGGGATTCCTGACGTTCCAGCCGGCGGAAGGCGGAAGCCGGCGGCTGACGGTGGACTGCGGTGTGAATTTCAAGACGGCGATCGGCAGGCAGCGGATCCGCTTCGACGTCAACCCGGCCACGTTCCGGCACGGGGCCGCGGCGCGGACCAACACCGACATGTGGATGATGCTCTACTGCAAGACGGTCGGGAAGTTGTTCGCCGACACCCGCAATCTCGGATACACCATGAAGAACATCCTGGTGGCCGGGCCTCGCCACTATGTCAACCGTGCGGGGCTGGTGCATAACGGCAAGTCGCTCGAGGCCGTCTGGCACCGGGCGGTCCTTGACCTGCTGGCGGCGGTGGCCCTGATCGACCGCGGCCGGCTGGCGGGGCATATCAACTCCTACATGGCGGGGCATGCGCTGGATGTCGATATGATCCGGCTGCTCTATCAACGGGATTTGCTGGAGGAAATCTAGTATGAACATCCATCCGACGGCGGTGGTGGAATCCGGTGCCCGGCTCGGGACCGGTGTCACGATCGGTCCCTTCTGCTACCTTCAGGACGGGGTCCAGATCGGTGACGGTTGCATCCTGGAGTCGCATGTCAGTGTACTGGCGAACACGACACTGGGGCAGCGCTGCCGAGTGCATGCCGGCGCGGTCCTGGGCGGTCTCCCGCAGGATACGGGATTCAAGGGGGGCATCTCGTATGTGCGGATCGGCGATGATTGCATACTGCGCGAGAGCGTGACCGTGAACCGGGGAACCAAACCGGAATCGGAGACCGTGGTTGGTTCCCGCTGCATGCTGATGGCCAATTCGCACTGTGCGCACAATGTACAGGTGGGTGCCGATGTGGTGATTGCCAACTGCACATCGCTGGCGGGGTACGTGACGGTCGGCCCGCGCGCCTTCATCAGCGGCAGTGTCTGTGTTCACCAGTTTGTCCGTATCGGAACCCTGGCCATGATCGGCCTTGGCTCCAATCTGACGAAAGACGTTCCGCCGTTCTGCATGGTGCGTCCGTCGCTTGAAAACGGGATCGGCGGCCTGAATGTCGTGGGGATGCGACGGGCCGGGATGACGCCGGACGAGCGGGCTGCTGTCAAGGCGGCGTTCAGGGTCCTTTACCGATCCGGGTTGAATGTGCATCAGGCACTGGCGGTCCTGGAACAGGGGCCCGCGACCCCCGCCGCTCTTGAAATGCTGGGATTCATCCGCACGTCGAAGCGGGGCATCTGCGCCTTCTCGACACACCGGCGAGGTCGTGATGATCACGAGGGGCCGGACTCGGAGTAATCGGATTACCCTTGTTCTCCTCTTCACGGGCAAACACGGGGAAGGAATCACTACACATGCATACCGGGTTTGACAATGAGCGCTATCTGGACGAGCAGAGCAAATGCATTATCGAGCGGGCTCAATCATTCGATAACAAGCTGTATATTGAGTTCGGCGGTAAGCTGACCTATGATTTCCACGCCGCCCGGATTCTGCCGGGCTTTGATCCGAACGTCAAGGTCCGGCTCCTGCAGCGGCTGCGTGACCAGGTGGAAATCATCCTCTGCATCTATGCTTGCGATATCGAGCGCAAGAAGATGAGGGCGGACTTCGGGATCACGTATGATGTGGACATGCTGCGGTTGATTGACGACCTGCGGGGCCATGGTTTGATGGTTTCCAGTGTTGTGATCACCCGTTTTGACGAGCAGCCGGCGGCGGTGCAGTTCCGCAGCCGTCTGGAGCGGCGCGGGGTTCGGGTATACACCCACCGGGCGACCAAGGGGTATCCGACGGATGTGGACCGCATCGCCAGCGACGAGGGATACGGTGCCAATCCCTATGTTGAAACGACCATGCCGGTTGTGGTCGTTTCCGCGCCCGGGCCGTGCAGCGGGAAGATGGCGACCTGCCTGAGCCAGATCTACCACGAGCATCGGCGCGGACGTCTTTCCGGGTATGCGAAGTTCGAGACGTTCCCGATCTGGAATCTGCCGCTGAAGCATCCGGTCAATATCGCCTACGAGGCGGCCACGGCGGACATCGGCGATTTCAACATGATAGACTCGTATCACCTAGAGGCGCATGGCGCGAAAGCGGTCAACTACAACCGCGATATTGAGATCTTCCCGGTCCTGAAGCGGATTCTCGAGAAAGTCACCGGCTGCGCGAGCGTTTACCAGTCGCCCACCGACATGGGGGTGAACCGGGCCGGGTTCGCGATTACCGATGATGCGCTTGTGCGGGAGGCCGCCATCCAGGAGGTGATCCGGCGCGTTTACCGCTATCGCTGTGAATATGCGCTGGGAACGGCGGAGCACCGGACCGTGGAACGTGCCGAGCTTCTGCTGAAGGAACTCGGTGCCGCTCCTGCCGACCGTCCTGTGGTATCACCGGCGCTGGCGGCGGCGGAGCGGGCGGCTCAGCAGCGGAAAGGCCGCGATGGCATTTTCTGCGGTGCCGCGCTGCAGCTTGCGGATGGCCGGCTTGTCACCGGCTGCAATTCACCCCTGCTGCACGCCGCGTCCTCGCTGCTGCTGAATGCGCTGAAAGTACTGGCCAGCCTGCCGGACGAGATGCATCTGCTGAGCCCGAGCGTGATCGAATCGATCCGGCATCTCAAGCTCGACCTGCTGCAGGGCCGTTCACCGAGCCTGGATCTTGAGGAGACACTGATCGCGCTCAGCGTCAGTGCGGCAGTAAATCCGGCGGCACAGATGGCGATCGAGAAACTGCCGCAGTTGCGCGGCTGCGAGGTGCATTTGTCGCATATCCCGGCCACGGGCGACGAGGCGGGGCTTCGCCGGCTCGGGGTCAATGTGACCTGTGAGGCGGAATTCGCCGGGCACAACCTGTTCACATACTGAGCAGGATCAGCCAGAGCGGGACGGTGACCAGGCACAGCAGATGCGTGATGAGCACGCTGGAGGCGGCGAGGTCGCTGTCGCCATTGTACAGCTCGCAGAGAACGACGCTGGTGATCGCCACCGGCATGATCGCCACCAGTGTCAGGATCCGCCGGAT
>CAZGBW010000178.1:0-5982 GCA_964523995.1 uncultured Victivallales bacterium
TGCACGCTGCACATCGCTCATCGTATGGCTGACCGTCACCTGCGCCTCCTTGGAATCCACCGTGATGGACCCCTTCTCCAGCTCATTCAACGCGTCAATCAGCTCGTTGTTGAAAAGACCGTTCAGCTCGCCCGTCAGCAGGTCGCTGAAGACCAGCTTGAAGATGCGCCCACCGTATTCCACCGCCTTTTCTTCCATCTGCCGCGCAATCTGGTCACGGATCTTCTGCTCATTCTTATGCGCCTGCTCAAGGATTTTCTGGCTTTCCTTCTTGGCCTCGGCAACCGTCTTCTCCTTCAAATGCGCTGCCTCGCGACGGGCCTCGTCGCGCTGGGCCTGCAACTGCCGCTCTGTCTCCGCCTTCTTCTCCGCGAAATCCCGTTCATGCTCCTCGATCTCGCGACGGATATCCTCCTCCTTCTTGCGGACCTCTTCCTCCACCTGCCGGACCCGGCGCACCGCCCGGTTCGCGGTCCCGAGCAGTAGCATGCGGATTCCCCCCGCCAGCACGATCAGCACCGCCACATGAATCACCACCATCGGAACCGCCACACTCAATAATTCCTGCATATTGCTTTCCTCTGAAAAACCGGAGCTTTGCAGCTCCACCCCGCTTTCACTGACGCTGCCGGGATGCGCCCGAATCATCAAGACGCTGCCCGCCCAGCACACAACCAACACTACCCGCGCCCGAAAATCTGGAACAGGATCAACAACGCAATCACGGCAATCGCCTCCGAGAACACCAGCGCGACAATCATCGCCTGCAGGATCTTCGGAGCGGCTGACGGATTCCGTCCCAACGCCCTTATGCTCGCATACCCGATTGCCGCAATCACCGCCGACGGTCCGATGATGGTGACAAACATCACCAGAAATATAATGAAACTCTCCATGTTCCCGTCCGCCTTGTTCCGAATTATTCCGCCGCCCTGACCCGCGCCATCGTCCGCGACGCCTCCTCCACCAGAATCATGCATTCGTTCCGGTCAAACGTCAGCATACCCCGCTCAATCGGGATCTTCCGTTGCCCGTCAACCAGTACGTTGCCCGTGCGCAATAGACTCACAATCGGAGCATGGTAGTCCAGAAGTTCAAATTCCGCAAGATCGCCGGGAAGAAATATCGAACGGACCTCTCCCTCGAAAATCGTCTGCTTCGGACTTAATACCATCAGTTTCATCGTTTCCGCCTTGTCCTACACCAGCGCCTCCGCATCGTGCTGTTCCTGTGCGAAATAATCCTTGATGATCTGCTCCAGCATATCCTCGATCTCTGGAGTCAGGTCCCTTGACTGCTCGATCTTGGTCACATACCCGGAGTATGCGGTCACGGCAAAGTCATGGATCCCCTCGCAGAACGCCCGCCGCAACTCCGTCTTCAGCTCATCCAGCATGCCCTTCTTGAGTGCATAAAGAAGAAGCACCATTTCACCGGTCCCGCATATCGCGTGGTGCCCCTGCTGCAGGACATCACGAATGGCCTCGCCGCGCTTCATCGTCCGGGCAGCGGACTCCGATAACGTCGAAAGACGACTCAGCCGGGCCACTTCAAAATACAACGCGTAGTCCGCCCGCAGCGTTCCTGTCAACGCCTTCAGGATCGGAGGCTGGGCCCGTCCACCGACAATCGAAAGCGACATCTGCGCATCCACCGCCGGACGGATACCCTCCCCGTATATCGCGCTGCTCAGGACCACCTGGCCGTCGCACATCGACACGAGATTGGATGGGATATAACCGGTCATATCCCCCTGCTGTGTCTCCGCAATCGCCAGGAAGGTCATGGTCCCGCTGCCATGGTTCTCATTGAAACACCCCGCCTGTTCCATCAATTGCGTATGCAAATAGAAAATATCACCGGGGTACGCCTCGCGCCCGGGTGGCCGGTCCAGCAGCAGGGAAACCTGCCGGTAGGCCCAGGCATGCTTGGTCATATCATCAAAAACCACCAGCACATCGCGCCCCTGCTGCGCAAAGTAGTCCCCCACCGCCGATGCCGTGAACGGCACGATATACTGCTCGGCCACTGGCGCATTATCGGTCGCCACCACCACCACCGTGTAGTCAAGCGCTTTTGTCTCCAGCAGCAGCGACATGGTCTTCTCCAGCCCCGAGACCGACTTGCCCACGCAGCAATACACACAAACCACATCCCGCCCCTGCTGGTTGATAATCGCATCCAGCGCCACCGACGACTTGCCCGTCATCCGGTCCCCGAGAATAAGCTGGCGCTGTCCGCAGCCCAGCGGCATGAGCATATCCACCACCTTGGTGCCCGTCGGCAGGAAGCGGTCGATCGGCGCGCGATCCATCAGCGATGGCGACGCACGGAAGACAGGCGCACGGACCTCAACCTTCATCTCGCCGTGCTCATCGCAGGGATCTCCCATGGCCGTCATCATCCGCCCGATGCATGCCTCGCCGATTCCCACCGTGAATGGCTCATTCTGCGCCGTCACGTTCTTGCCCATCCGCAGCTTCGAGGTCGGCCCCAGCACCAAGGCGCGCACCGAGTCTTCATCGAACTCCATCACCAGCCCGCGCACCCCGTCACCCATATCCACGATCTCGCCGTTGAGACAATGCGGCAGACCGCTGATCCGGACCACAAACTCCTTGATGTCCTGGATGACGCCCCTCTCTTCAACCTTCAGCTTAAAGAGTGGAATTTTTAAAGGCATTGAGCTCATCAAGCAATCCTTTGGATAGCGTTTCGGTCATTCTCTTCTCGGCAATCAGCAAGTCAACCAGGTCCGAACGCTTTGTGCGCAACCGTTCGATAAAACGCGCGTTCAGCGAATGCACATCATGCGCCTGTACTCCCTCGAACAAACCATTCTGCAAGGCAAAAAGAAGTAACACCTGCTCTTCCATCGGAACCGGTGCATTATAATCCTGCTTGAGCACCTCTTCAAGAATCTTTCCCTTCATCAGCCGCGCATCCAGATCCGAGGAACTGCCAGCCTTGATCCGCGTCAGCTTCTGAAGCTCCCGGAACCGGACATAATCGATCTTCAGCATGCTGGTCGGCTTCTTCATCGCAGGCCATTGCACCTTGCTGCCGATACGGGAAACCGAGAGGCCCAGATCCACCGCCGGCTTGAACCCCTCGCCGAAGAGCGTTGAATTCAAGAATATCTGGCCGTCGGTCATGGAAATGATGTTGGACGGGATATAGCCCGCGAAATCCCCCTGCTGCGTCTCCACGATCGGCAGATGCGTCATCGTCCCGCCACCAAGCTCCGGCTTCATCTTGCCAGCACGCTCGACCAGTTGTGAATGGATGTAGAAGATATCACCGGGATAGGCATCACGCCCGGGCGCTCGCTCCAGAAGCAACGAAATCTGGCGGTACGCCCATGCGTGCTTCGTGAAATCATCGAACACCACGAGGACATCCATCCCTTTCGCATACATGAAATACTCGCCAATGCTCGTGGCTACATACGGCACGAGATACTGCTGCCCCATCGAATCCGATGCCCCGGCCGTGACCATGATGCCATAATCCCATACACCCTCCGCATCAAAAACATCGGAAACCCGGTCCAAGGCCGCCTCGGCCTTCCCGATCCCGCAGTAGATGCAGATCACATCCTTGCCACGCTGGTTCACAATCGCATCCACGCCGATCGTGGTCTTCCCCGTCATGCGGTCACCCAGGATCAACATGCGCTGCCCCTTGCCGATCGGCAGCGTCATATCCACCGACTTCGTGCCCGTTTCCAGCACCTCATTGAGAGGTTCGCGCTGTAGCACCGTCGGTGCCGTGTTGAAAATCGGATAAAGGTCGTCCTCCTTGATAACCCCCTGGCCGTCAATCGGCTCCGCCAGCGCATTCACCCGCCGACCGATAAAACTCATTCCCACCGAAACCTTGAAGGCATCCAGTGTCGTCGTCACCTTGTCGCCCGGCTTGACTTTGCCGACGGCTTTCACGATCAGAACCAGCACATAGTCGGGATCGAAGCCGACGATGACGCCCCGAGCCTTGTCCTCGATGAGCACAAGCTGCCCATTCATGCAGTTCGAGAGACCGGTGACGCTGACAACATCTTGCCGGATTTCCGCCACGATGCCGTACTCTTTCAATTTCATCAGGTTAAGATTTAACGCCATGTTCCCCCTTGAACGTTTACTGGGCAGGGCACGCCCGATCCCCCTGCATCAGTTCCTAAATCACGACTTCGCGAACCAGCGGAAAAAGAACAGCAGGCTGAGCACCGCCAGGAATCCGAGGATGGCATAAATCACCAGCCATGTCGTCTTCTTATCCGGTGCCGGTATCGCAAAACCCCGCTTGGTGTCCAATGGCCGCAACGCGGAGTCTATCCGGTTCAAATCCTGCTCGATGCGGTCCAGGCGGTCGGACTGCCGCCGATAGAACGCGATGTAGGCCGGAGAAAGCGCATCGGGCCCCTTCTCCGCCGCCGCCGCCTTCAACCGGGACTCCGCATCACCAAGCATGTTTTCCACCGCCGCCAGACTCGAGCGCCCCGACGTGGTGACCCGCAGCGCACCGATCTTCTCCTGCAGGAAATCGAACCGAGGCCCGTTGATGTTCCACTTGTCGCGAATGCGCACATCAAAGGTCTTCGTCTCCTGCGGACCGACCTCGAGAGAGTCGGCGTACACATAGGTCAGGCGATCTTTTGAATCATACTGGATCGAAAGCCCGCCTGCATCAATCACATCATCAAGCGTCACCTCCGGAGGCAACTCCCGCTTGACCTGAATCTTCCGGGCCTGCACTGCCGAACTGTTCATGACCGAAATCTTGACCACCGCCTCGCCAAAGGATGCCGGGAAATGAACACCCCGGTTCGGCGCCGCCGCGCTCCGGTCCTCGCCAATCAGCGTCTCTCCGGGATTCATACCCGACGCCAGCACCAGATTCTCAATCCGCCCCACATGCTGCCGGACCTCCTGCAGTGCCTTTAGGTTCGCCTCATACGCCTGGATATGCCGGATCGGACTGACCAGTGAAATACGGTTCTCCGCCTGCCGGTCCAGAATCGCCGATACGCCGGAATCCACTCGGCCAGCCAACTCCGAGGATTCCACCGCATGCACGGTGGCCCCCAGCATGGAGCTCATCTGCGCCGCACGAACCGTCAAGGTCTTGACCGACTCGTCCTCCAGTCGCCAGATATCATTCAGTTCCACCTCGCGCACCGCGATCGCCTTGGGGCCAAGCTCAATCGTCCCGTATACATAATAGGAATCCCCCTTGACATCATAGCCAAGGTTCAAGCCTGCAAGACTAATGATATCATTGGTCGTGATCCGAGCGGGCAGGCTCGACCGGATTTCCACCGGTTGCGGGTGATCAGCCTTGTTCGCCACCTGAATCTTGAGAACCAACTTGCCGGCAACGGCTGGCATCGCCAGGAATGCAAAAACCAGGAGAATGCACCAGGACTGGCGCAAGCGGTTGATTGGTTTGTCTGCAATTATGCGGTTGTCCATCATGACCGTGAGATCGTATCAGTAATCCATTAACGGTGCAACGCGGATTTAGCGATGACCAGCGGAAATCTAGCGATGCGACGGGGCCCTTACGGTCCAAGCCTATCTGCTATTCAACCAGAACTCGAATCCGGTAATACCGACGTTCCGCCAACCCCGCATCCGTCCAGACCAGCTCCGCTCCCGCCGCTACAAGTTCCCCGCTCACATCACCCCAGACGCCGCCAGGCCGCGACGCCGCCTCCACCACGTACCGCCGTCCCGGGACCGTCTTCCACCGCAGGGTATAACCGGTTCCGCTGCCAGATGCCGGAGCCAATCCACCGGTTCCGGCAGAACCACCATCAAGCGACAGGATGCCTAGATAGGACCCGCCGTCCCTCGCGCCGGTCCCCGCCAGCCATTCGTGGTAATTGCTCGCGCCATCGCCATCGGGGTCATCGTCCGCACCACTAAGCCCATCCAGGTTTTCCGGGTCCAGCCCCTGGGCGATCTTCCACAGATCGGGAAT
>CAZGBW010000179.1:0-5958 GCA_964523995.1 uncultured Victivallales bacterium
AACGACCTTCAGGTTATGAGCCTGACGAGCTACCGGGCTGCTCCACCCCGCAATCAAAATGCACATCGTCAATCGGCTGACTCTTCTTCAACCGCGTCCAGTAACCTAACGGATACCGTGACAAGAAGCAACAGAAAAAAATTATATGTGCGGGCACCCGGGCACTGGCAACGAAGGCATGATTGTAGAGACTGGGCGACCCCGATCGAGATGCCTGTCGGAACCCCGTTACTTTTTGCTTCCTGTTTTGCGGGAAAAGGCGTATTTATCGGGGAATGAAGATGAGAGCGATATTGGATGAGGTTCTTCCCGGCGTGGTGGAGACCCTTGCCGCATGCGAAGGATGCCCTGTCAATATCAAACAGGATCGGCGGGGCTTGACCGTTGCCGGCCAGCAGGCGGTGATTGGCGTCCTGGAGGAGCTGATCACGGTGATGTTTCCGGGCTGCCACCTGCGGCAGGATATTGCGTCCGGCGACGCCTATACCGCATTTTTGCGGAAATCCCTGGAGAAGACGGCGACAACGCTGCGGGATCAGGTTCGGCAGGCATTCGAGTACCAGTGCGCGACGACCCGGTGCAAAGGCGACTGCGACAAGTGCGACGAGCGGGCGATCGCGGTGGTCCGCTCGCTGATTGGCGATCTGCCGGTGATGCTGCGCGTCCTGCAGAAGGACGTGCAGGCCGCTTACGAGGGGGATCCAGCGGCGCGATCCGCGATGGAAGTGGTGATGAGTTATCCAGGGGTGTTCGCCGTGATCGTGCACCGCATCGCGCATTGCCTTCAGAAACTGGAGGTGCCGCTGATTCCGCGCATCATGTCCGAGCATGCCCATTCGCGGACCGGCATTGACATCCATCCCGGTGCCTCGATCGGCGAAGGGTTCTTCATTGATCACGGGACCGGCGTGGTGATCGGCGAGACCTGCGAGATCGGGCGGAACGTGAAACTCTACCAAGGCGTCACGCTCGGGGCACTGAGCTTCATGAAGGATGCCGACGGAAAGCTGATCAAGGGTGTCAAGCGGCATCCGAATGTCGAGGACGACGTGGTCATCTATGCGGGGGCGACCATCCTGGGCGGCAAGACCGTCATCGGAGCCGGATCGGTGATCGGCGGAAATGTGTGGCTGACGCACACCGTGCCGCCGGGATCGAAGGTTTATAATCAGCAGCCCAGTCCTCTCATTCGCGAGGCGGACGGACGCTGGAAAACGGCGGAAGGCCCTTGGGACAACCGTGGCGATGGGATTTAAAGGGGGAGGGGCGGATGGGACTTTACAGTCGTGATGATCTGGCGGGGTTGCGGCCTCGTCATGATGCGCTCATCGGAGTTGATTCGGACGGTTGTGTGTTTGATAGCATGGCGGTGAAGCAATGCCGGCATTTCCATCCGCAGATCATCCGGCACTGGGGGCTGGAGCGGATCGGGGATGCGCTCCGGGAAACGGCGGAATTCGTGAATCTCGGATCGGTCTGGCGCGGGCGCAACCGTTTCGCAGCCCTGCTGAAGACGTTCGAGCTGCTGGAGGCCAGGGCGGATGTACGCTCCTCCGGCGTTGCCCTACCCGCTCTCGCGCCGATCCGGGAGTATGTGGAATCCGGGGTGGCCCTTGGCAATCCGACGCTGGAGGAGGCCGCGACGCGGACGGGGAATGCGGAACTGGCACGGCTTCTGGCGTGGAGCCTGGATGTGAACCGGAGCATCGCCTCGCAACCGGAACCGATCCCTCCCTTTGCGGGCGCGCGCGAGGCCTTGGCGCGCATGGCGGCCGTGGCGGATACGATCGTGATTTCGCAGACCCCCGAGGCGGCGCTGGTCTCCGAATGGCGACAGCACGGCATCGATAGGTTCATCCGGATCATCGCCGGCCAGGAACTGGGAACGAAGGCGGAGCACATCACGCTGGCGTCGAAGGGCAAGTATGACCCGCGGCGCGTGCTGCTTCTGGGTGACGCCCCGGGCGATCTGGAGGCCGCACAGGAGGCCGGGGTGTCATTCTTCCCGATTGTGCCGGGACGTGAGGAGGAGTGCTGGAAACGGTTCGGGGACGAGGCGCTCGATCGGTTCCTGGCCGGAAACTACGATTCGGACTACGCAGACGGCCTGGTCGGGACCTTTCTGAAGGCGCTCCCCGCACAGCCTCCATGGTGATGAATTTACACGACGGACGGGATCTTTTCGAGACGCCACGCTCACCGGAAGCCGCCGAGCGGCTACGGCGGCATCTCGCGGAAGCCGGACGATGCCGGGTGGAGCTGGTTCCCACGCGAAACCGCGTCTCGATGATCTCGGTGGCCTTCGTGTCGGACGGACATGCACGGATACGGCTGCACGAGCAATTCCTTGAGGCGCCGGCGGCGGTGCGCGACGCGCTGGCGGCTTATCTGCGTACGCGGTGCCGTGCGGATTGGGCCGTGGTGGCCGACTACGCCCGGCGGATTCATGTGCCCGTGGCGGCGCGCCTCGCGCCGGCCGCGCGGCGCCTGCCGGTCCTTGGAAAGGTGCATGACCTGCGGGAAATCGCCGCCGAGGTCAATGCCCGGTTCTTCAGCGGCCGGATCCACTGCCAGACCGGCTGGGGAACGCGCCGGGCTCGGAACACCCGGCGACGGACTCGGTCGCGCTCGATCCGCTACGGCTCGTGGTCGGCCTCGACACGCACGGTGCGGATCAATCCCCTGCTCGACGATGCAAGGGTACCCCGTGATTTCGTGGCCTATATCGTGTTCCACGAGATGCTTCATGCCGCCGTTCCCGGCGAGCATGTCCGCGGGCGGCGGATGGACCACGGTCCCATGTTCCGCAAACTGGAGGGGCAGTACCCGGGGCTTGCCTGCATACGGCAGATGGCGAAGGATCTGCTGCACTTGCTGCTGGAACACTGACCGGGAGGGCGGCGGGGGATCACGAGGTGAAAACGACCCCGGCCTCCTTGAGCGCCTTGGCGAGGTGGTGCGCGGCGGGGATGACCGCGACGGCCGGACCGGAAACCCCGAGATGCAGCTCGTATTGGAATCCGCGGCGGGGCGCGGCGATCGGCAGGCTGGAAAAGCTGACCTCGGGATGGGTGAGGACAAAGTCATCCATCAGATCGCAAAGGTCGGCCTCGCGCACATCCTGCGCAATGTACGTGACCGAGGCCTGTTCGGCCCCCTTCTCGTAGTAGGTGTCGAGGACCCATTGCATCATCGGTTTCGCCATGTCGGGGAACCCGGGCATGAAATAGCCACCGCGGATGCTGAACCCCGCGACATGGTTGACCGGATTGGGGATGAGCGCCGCCCCCTGGGCGAATTCCGCCATGCGCAGCCGTGCCGGGGTGGAGCGGACGCCGAATTTCGCTTCCAGGATCGCGGTCCCCTCCGGGTGCTGGACAAGGGGAAGGCCTGCCGCCGCCGCGGCGCACTGGCGGGTAATGTCGTCGGGGGTGGAGCCGATCCCCCCGCAGCAGAAGAACGGGATGCCCGTCTGCATGGCCCACTTGAGCTGGGCGGTGATCACGTCGGACTGATCCGGCAGGATCAGCGCGTAGGCCAGCTTCAGGTTGTGGGCGGTGAGCATGGCCCGGGCGGTCTCGAAATGCGCGTCGCGGCGACGTCCGTCCAGGATCTCGTTGCCGATGATGATCAGGCCGATGGCTTTAACGGATTCTTTCATGGGCGACAGGCTGCCTGCGGAGCGCGTCAAAGTCCAGCCCGATAATTTGTCTTTGGAGTCCGTTTCGGTGGTGTTATCCCCGCCGCGTGTGAAAAGGATCCTGTTTGTCTCTAATTTATTTCCACGGCCGGACGCGCCGCGTAACGGCAGCTTCAACGCCGCTTTCGTTGGTGCCTTGCACTCCCGCTTGTCGGCGGACGGGGGGCGCGTGGATGTGCTCGTCCCGGTTGCCGAATGGCGCATCTGGAACTTCAGGACAATCCGCCGATGGGCAATGCCAGTCGAAGCCGCCAGCATCGGAGGGGATCCGCCATCGGAGTCGTGTGGAAGCATGATGCCATGATTATGACAGAAAATGAAATCAGCCGTCACATTGTTGAATGCGCGATTGAGGTTCATCGTACACTCGGGGGACCAGGACTATTGGAAAGCGTCTATGAAGAGGCGCTGGCCTGGGAGTTGGCGCAGTGGGGAATAGCGGTAGAACGCCAGGTTTGCCTTCCGATTCCCTACAAAGGACATGTTCTCGCCTCGCCTCTGCGTATTGATGTCATCGCCGGGGGAATGGTCATTGTTGAATGCAAGGCAACGGCGCAATACAATGCGATTTTCGAAGCGCAGGTGCTGACTTATCTCCGACTGACCAAACTGAAACTGGGGCTGGTCGTGAACTTTGGCGAACAATTCGTCAAAAACGGCATTCGCCGGGTCGTGAACGGACTGTAGCAATTCATTGAACGCCAGGACGCCAGGACGCCAAGGCGCAGGGGAATCTCCTCGTGCCTTGCGTCTCCGCGTCTTTGTGTCCTTGCGTTATGATGTTGATTTACATCAGGTCGAGGGCATCGACGTCGATGGAAAGGGCGGTTGTTTTCGGCAGCGGGAGTTGCCGGTAAACATGTTTTACCGCCGCGTTGACGCGACTGACCAGGCGGTTCCGGATGATAATCTGGTAGCGGTAAACGTTTTTGATTTTGGCTAACGGAGCGGGCGTTGCCTCGGACACACGCGCTCCAGCCCCTTGCAGCGCTGCATCCAGGGCACGGGCATATTGCGCCGCCGCCAGCTTGACTTCGTCTTCGTTCCGTCCGCGGAACGTCAGACAGATCAAGTGCGCGGCGGGTGGATAGTCCAGCTCGCGGCGGAATTCGAGCTCCTCGGCGCAGAACCCCTCGTAATCCAGCCGGCGCGCCGCCTGGATCGCGGTATGATGCGGGGTGTAGGTCTGGATGTAGACATCGCCGGAGACATCGCCACGACCCGCGCGGCCAGCCACCTGCGCGATCAACTGGAACGTGCGCTCCCCGGCCCGGAAATCGGGGACGTGCAGGCTCAGGTCGGCAAAGACGACGCCGACAAGCGTCACGTTCGGGAAATGGAGTCCCTTGGCGATCATCTGCGTACCGACCAGGATGTCGATTTTGCCATCACGAAAAGCGCCGAGAATGTCTTCATAGGCGCTCTTGCGGGTGGTGGTATCGGCATCCAGCCGGGCGATGCGGGCCTTCGGGAAACATTTGTTCATGACCGTTTCCACGCGCTGCGTGCCGAATCCGGCATAGCGGAAGGCGGGGTCGCCGCACTGGGGGCATTTGGCGGGCACGGCCTTTGCACAGCCGCACAGATGGCAGCGCAGCGTCTCGCCGGTCTTGTGGTACGTGTGCGCGATGCTGCATTGGTGGCATTCGGAAACATAGCCGCATTTCGGACAGACGAGCGATGATGAGAATCCGCGCCGGTTGAGGAACAGCATAGTCTGCTCCCCCGTGCTGAGCCGGTTCTGGATGGCTTCGAGCAACTCGCGCGAGAACACATTGGCATGGCCGGCCCGCTCGGTCTCGACCCGCATATCCACGATCCGGATGGCTGGCATCTGGCGATAATCCGCCCGCTTGGTCAACGTGCAAAGCGTGTATTTGCCGCTTTGCGCGTTCGCCCAGGATTCCAGGGCCGGGGTCGCCGACCCCAGCACCACCACGCACTTCAGCAGGTGCGCCCGCATGACGGCCACATCCCGCGCATTATACCGGGGCGCTTCGGACTGCTTGTAGCTCGGCTCGTGCTCCTCGTCCACGATGATCAGCCCGAGGTTGCTGACGGGCGCGAACACGGCGGAGCGGGCGCCGATCACCACCCGCGCAACACCACTGCGGATGCGGTGCCATTCGTCATGGCGCTCGCCGTCGGAAAGATTACTGTGAAGGACCGCGATGCGCTCCCCGAAACGGGCCCGGAAACGTTCGACCGTCTGGGGCGTCAGCGCGATTTCCGGCACCAGCACAATGGCGCCCTTGCCC
>CAZGBW010000180.1:0-5936 GCA_964523995.1 uncultured Victivallales bacterium
GTGGATGAAGTGGTGAAGTACACGTGACGCGCAAGACGAACACGCCGCCGAAGTCCAACCCCCGCCGTACGTACCGGCGGCTGCTCTGCTACACGCGCCCCCACCTCCTGCGGCTGCTTGTTGGCGCCTTCTGCGGTGTCCTGTTCGCCGGATCCACCGTCGGGCTGCTGCCGGTACTTCAGCGCGTTCTGGGACACTTCTTCGACGCGGAACAGTCCCTGACGCTGCAGGGCGTTGTGCTCCTGGGGGGCGGCGTGATCCTTCTGGTCCTGGTTCGCGGTGTCGGGCAGTACGTGAACACCTACATGATCGAGTGGGTTGGCAACCGGGTGGTGATGGATCTGCGCGAGGAGACCTTCGCGCACCTTCAGGAACTGCCGGTCGGCTATTTCAACTCCACGCAGACCGGGGAAATGATATCGCGTACTGTGAACGATTCGGCTCTGCTGGAGCGGGCGGTCGCCACCGTGCTCACCGATCTGGCACGGCAGCCGATCGTGCTGGCGGGTGCGGTCGTCTACGCGGTGTCGCGCGACTGGCGCCTAGCGGTCGCGGCGCTGCTGGCGTTCCCGCTATGCCTGGTGCCGATCCTGGGGTTCGGGCGGCGTGTGCGCCGTGCGTCGCGGGAGGGGCAGGAGCGGATGGCTGAGATTGTCTCCATCATGCAGGAATCCATCCGCGGCGTTCGAATCGTGAAGGCATTCTGCATGGAAGCGCGCGAGCAGGCCCGGTTTGATGCGGCCTGCAAAATGTTCTTCCGCAGGATCATGCGGGTTGTCCGGTCCAAGGCGCTCATCGAACCGATTATTGTCCTCATCTCCGGTGCGGGGCTCGTGCTGGCGCTGGCCTTCGCGGCCCGGCTCGGTATGCGCTGGAATGAGTTTGTCACGATGGCCCTGGCGCTGGTCATGCTCTACGAACCGGTCAAGAAACTGGGGAAGATCCATCTCAGCATTGAACAGAGCTCGGCGGCGGCCGACCGTATTTTCGAGATTCTGGACACACCGCTTTTGGTGACGGATGCGCCGGGGGCGCTGCCGCTGGATGAACCCGTGCGACAGATTGTGTTTGACCACGTCGGCTTCCGCTACGGGGCGGAGCCCGTGCTGCAGGATATTTCACTGGATGTCAGGGCGGGCGAGCGGATCGCGCTGGTGGGTGGTTCCGGGGCGGGCAAGACAACGCTCGTGAATCTGCTGCCGCGTTTCTTCGATGTCACGGACGGACAAATCCTGATCAACGGCCGCGACCTGCGCTTGCTGACACTACGCTCGCTACGGATGAAAACCGGCATTGTGACGCAGGACACCTTCCTGTTCAGTGATACCGTGGCCTCCAATATCGCCTACGGCGCGCCCGATGCCTCGATGGAGAGGATCCGGGAGGCGGCCCGCAAGGCGCATGCGCATGACTTCATTATGGAAATGCCCTCTGGCTATGACACCCAGGTCGGCGAACTCGGCATGCTGCTCTCCGGCGGACAGCGGCAGCGGCTGGCCATCGCGCGGGCCATCCTGAACGATCCCGAAATCCTGATCCTCGATGAAGCCACCAGTGCGCTTGATACCGAATCCGAGCGGATGGTGCAGGCGGCCATTGACACGCTGGTGACGGGACGGACCGTGTTTGCCATCGCGCACCGGCTGTCCACGATCATGAATTGCGACCGGATCGTGGTGCTGGACAAGGGGCGGATCGTGGAGATCGGCACCCATGCCGAGCTGGTCGCGCGGACCGGCGTCTACCGGCGCCTGCACGACCTGCAGTTCGACCGCTGAAAACGAAATGAAATCCTATCGAAAAGAACTCTGGTTTAATGTGGAGAAGCGGCGGCAACTGATCAACATTACCGCCGAGGTGGAGCAATGCCTGACCGAAAGCGGCATCCGCGAGGGTCTCTGCCTGGTCAATGCGATGCATATCACCGCCAGCGTGTTCATCAACGATGACGAGAGCGGGCTGCATGCCGATTTCGAGAAGTGGCTGGAGAAGCTCGCCCCGGAGAAACCCTACACGCAGTACGCCCACAACGGGTTCGAGGATAATGCCGATGCGCATCTCAAGCGCACGATCATGGGGCGCGAGACTGTCATTGCCGTGACGGAAGGAAAACTGGATTTCGGGCCATGGGAACAGATCTTCTACGGCGAGTTCGATGGCAAGCGACGCAAGCGTCTGCTGGTTAAGATTATCGGGGAATAGGCGTTGGGGGGAGTTAGCGATCAAGACCAGTGATTTCGACTATGAACTGCCAACCGAGCTGATTGCGCAGCAGCCTGCGCCTGAACGGACCGATGCACGGATGCTGGTGATTCACCGCGAGTCCGGAACACTCGAGCACCGCCGTGTATCATCGATTGGGGATTACCTGCGAAGCGGTGATCTCCTGGTGGTGAATAACACCAAAGTCATACCGGCCCGGATCTACGGAACCAAATCCGAGACGGGTGGGGCGGTGGAACTGCTGCTACTCGAACCGCTGGGGGGCGATACCTGGCTGGCGTTGTGCCGTGCCTCGCATCAACCCCGGCCCGGTATGACGCTGTTGCTGGCAAACGGTCGGATCCGGGCAGCGGTGATCCGGCAGGGGGATGCCGGACGGATCGAGATCAAGCTGACGCCCGATGCGCCGCTTTTCGACGTGCTCGAACAGGAGGGGGATGTGCCTCTACCGCCGTATATCCATCGGGAAGCGGGGGACGCACGACGTGCAAGCGATGTCTCCCGCTATCAGACGGTTTATGCATCGCAGCCCGGTGCCGTGGCCGCCCCGACGGCAGGGCTGCACTTCACCACCGACTTGCTGGCGCAGCTTGCCAGGGCGGGTATCCGCAAGGCGGAAGTCACGCTGCATGTCGGCATCGGCACCTTTCGTCCGGTCAGCGTGGACGAGGTGCGGGAACACCGCATGGATGAAGAACGCTATGAGGTCGCGGCCACCGCTGCGGCGGCGATTAACGCAACCAGGGCAGGCGGGGGACGGGTCGCGGCGGTCGGCAGCACCTCGGTCCGGACGCTGGAGACGATCATGCAACGCGAAGGGCGGATCGTCGAGGGAAGTGGCAGGAGCGATCTTTTCATCTATCCGCCATACCGGTTCCGGGCGGTGGATGTGATGCTCACGAATTTCCACCTGCCGCGCTCGACACTGCTCATGATGGTCAGTGCCTTTGCCGGTATGGAATTGACCCGCCACGCCTACCGGGAGGCCATCCGCGAGCGCTACCGGTTCTTCAGCTACGGCGATTGCATGCTGATCCTCTGACCCGGCCGGATTCGTGTTTGACATGGCAGCGGGATGCGCGTAGTCTCCACACCGTCCTAGGGGAGGCGTATGCCTGAGAGTCCGGTGAAGAACCGGTGACCCTTTGAACCTGAACCGGATCATGCCGGCGGAGGGATGGATGCAGACCATTTTTTCTCCCGTCATGGATTCCGAGCACGAACAGTCAACGGACGGGAGATGAAAATGAACATGAGATGGAAAATGGTACTGCTTGCGGGGATGGCGTTCCCTGCTTTTTTCGCCTGGGCTCAAGACAGCGACAACAGCGATACCGTGTCGCTGCTTGATCTGACCGTACGACCGGAACCCGGCGAAAGCCGTCTCCCCGATTCGACCACATCGGCCATTGTCTTCGAACGAAGCGCGCTGGAAGCCTCCAATGCGCGGCACTTCCAGGATCTGGTCGCACTGGCTCCGAATCTGACATGGGCAGGCGGAACCTCGCGCCCTCGCTATTTCCAGATGCGCGGCGTTGGCGAGGTCAGTCAATTTCCCGGCGAAGGCCCTCCGAATTTTTCCGTTGGCTTTATTGTGGACGATATGGACTTCAGCGGCATGGGCATGCACGCGTCGCTCTTTGATGTGGAGGAGGTGGAAGTGCTGCGCGGCCCGCAGGCGGCGATTTACGGTTCCAAGGCACTGGCGGGTCTGATCAGCATCCGGACCCAGGATCCAACGCCGTACCGGGATATCCGGCTTCAGACCACACTGGGTACCGACGGCTACTACGCGATCGGCGCGGCGGCAGGCGGGCCGGTAACGCTGGATCCGGACCGACTGCAGATGCGCCTGGTGGTCGAGCGAAGCACCATGGATGGATTCCGGAGAAACCGGTACCTCGACCGGGATGATACCGCAGCGCGTGAGGCGATCAATAGCCGGTTGAAACTCCGCTGGCAACCGACAGACGATTGGCGTTTGGATTTGACGGGGATGTATGCCGACCTGAACAACGGCTATGATAACTTTTCACCGGACAACGACCCTGTCGATACCTGGAGCGACCGTCCGGGTGAGGACGCGCAGGAAAGTGCGGGCGGAACCTTGCGTCTTCACTGGATGGGGGCGGACCGGTTCCGCATCCTGAATATTCTCAGCTATATTGAAAGCCGGGCGATCTACAGTTACGACGCTGATTGGGGCAATGACGCTTACTGGGCGGCCGCCCCCTATCTTTGGAATGCGGAAACCGAAGGCTACGCCTATGACTTCTTTGAGCGGCTGGACCGCACCCGCAAGACCATCACCCAGGATCTGCGGTTTATTTCCGAACCCGGCGGCGAGATTCTTGGCGGCACGTCGGCCTGGAACCTCGGCGGCTTTCTCTCCATGCTCAGCGAAACGGATGACTTTGACGGATTCCGTCTATTGCAAAGCGACTACGAAGCGGCATCCGAGGCTGTCTACGGCCAGTTGACAACCAGGCTGTGCAGCAAGCTGCTGCTGTATTCCTCGCTGCGGGTGGAAGAGCGGCAGACGGACTATCATGACAATGACGGCGTCACTCTGGACAAGGGCGACACCATGTGGGGCGGTCGGCTCGCGCTGGAGTCACGGCTGGACGACGACCTGACGGTATTCGCGGCCGTCTCGCGCGGATTCAAGGGCAGCGGGGTGAACCAGAATCCGGCCCTGCCTGCGGACAAGCGCAGTTACGACGCCGAGGCGCTCTGGAATTACGAGACCGGACTGCGGGCATCCCTCTTCAACCGGTGCACGGACGTGGACCTGACGCTCTTCACCATGATCCGGGACAACCTGCAGATCGCCACCTCCATGCAGTCGGATCCAGCCGATCCGACCGCGTTCGTCTACTTCACCGACAATGCCGCCGACGGTTACAACCGGGGGGTGGAGCTGAGCCTGACACAGCATCTGACCTCCACCCTGGACTGGTTCGGGGTACTCAGCCTGCTGGAGACCCGCTACGAGGATTTCGAATCCGCTGGCGGGGTCAACGATGTCAACGGGCGCGAGCAGCCGTTTGCACCCCGCTACAGTTATACGACCGGACTGCAGCTACATCGCGACAACGGGTTCTTTGCGCGGGCAGAGGTGGAGGGACGCGATGCATTCTACCTGGCTGCAGGACATGACGGGCGCACCGAGCCCTATGAACTGCTGAACCTGAAGGCGGGGTGGAGCGGCGAGCGCTGGACCTTGACGCTGTGGGGGCGCAATGTCCTCGGCAAGACGTATGCCGTGCAGGGGTACTCCTTTGGCCTGGAACCCCCGGACTATGCGGATAAGCTGTACCTGACCTACGGCGACCCAGCCCAGTTCGGCGTCACCCTGGACGCACGCTTCTGACGTTGCAAGCGCGAGGGGGAACTGCCGTTTATCACACTATTCCGTAAACGACCTTCTATTCAGCTGATATCCCATTGCTCAGGATTCCAGACTCAAAGTCGGTGGCAGAGCGGATCGAATCCATCATTAAATTTCTCAAAGCCAGTGGTTCGGCCAATCCGCGAGCCGTCAAAACACTGACCAACTCGATCAATGCGTTGTTCATGAAGAAGCTGGAAGACTGGAATGATATGGAAAAGGGACGAAGCCCCGATCTCGTCTGGAAGCGGATGGGCAGAGGTCTTTTGTTCCGCGTCACGCCGTGGGGTGGGAACGGGCATATGCCTGTGCCAGTTTAGAT
>CAZGBW010000181.1:0-5907 GCA_964523995.1 uncultured Victivallales bacterium
TGCGCCGGCTCGCGCATTCCCGCCAGATCCTCATCCGTCAACCCCAGCACGTGCAACATCTGTTCCGACGCCTTCAGGTCCGTGCGGTGCTGTTCGAACGTCATCTGGGCTTCGATCACATCCTGCTCGGCGCCCACTTTCTGCTCCCTGAGCTTCGTTTCGCGCGCAAAGACTTTCTCGGTCAGATCGCTCAGGGTGCGGTTGCGTTCATAGTCCGCCAGGGCCTTGCCAAGTTCTACGCTGGCCAGGGTGAGCAGAGTGTCGCCAGCCTTCACGCGCGCTCCGATATCGACGGAGACGGACTCGACGATGCCGGCGATGCGAGGGCTGATATGGACCGCCGCGTTCTCGTTCAGTGCCACTTCCCCGGTCGCCGGCAATGTCGCCGACACCTTGGTCCGCGCCACCGCCTGGGTTCGCACCAACCCGCCGCCGTCCGCCCGCCTGAGGAGGCCGGCGGCCACCTTCACCACGCCGACTTCGTATCGGCATTCGGCGCACTGATAGGTCGGCATATCGTGCTCGCATTTGGCAGACTCAAGTCCTTCCAGCGACAATGCCGCCGATGATCCGTGCCCATGACCATCGTGATCTCCGTGCTCTTCATGGCCTTCCTCCGTGGCGGGCGCAACAGGTTCGGCTACCTTGTCCTTCCCGCATCCGTCGTCCTTCTCACACCCTGCCTCCGCGGCCTGGGGAAGAGTCTTGGCGGCTGGTTCCTTGCCGCATCCACTGGTAATCGCCAACCCCGTCAGCAGGGCGCAGAGCCCGGCGGCCATTGTCCATCTTCTTGCGTTCATCTTCATTGTTTTACTCCTCTGTTTCGTTCATCAGTGATTCAATATCGGTTCCGGTCAGTCTCTGGATGTCGATCAAGGCGGACTGGTATCCGCCCTGTGCTTCCAATAGCGCGGCTTTCGCCTCGAACAGTCCCCGGTGCGCGTCGAGCATATCTAGAAAACCGAACTTGCCTTGTTGATACCCCTCGTGCGCAGCCCGGAAGGCCTCTTCCATGGCGGGAACCACTTTCTCCCGGAGTGCCGTCACCCGCTGGAGCGCCCCGCTCAGCAGGGCATGGGCCTCAGCCAGATCGGCAGACAGGGCGACTCCTGTCGCCGACCGTTCCGCTTCGGCCTTGGCAAGGCCATGCCTGGCCGCCGCGATGTTGCCCTGGTTGCGATCGAAAAGCGGCAGCGGCAGCCCCACACCGAAAGCCAGCGCATCCGTGCCGTCCTCCTCGTACTGGAGATACCCCACCGCCCCCTGAAGGTCCGGGATACGGGCCGCCGTTTCCGCTGACAGCGCCGCCTGCCGTAAACGCAATTCCGCCTCCCAACGCGCCAGCTCCGGATTATTTGCCAGATGCGACTGCAACACCTCCAGCGCGGGTACGTCCTTCATGACCGACTTCAGGTCGCCTTGACCATTTTCAAAGCGGGCCTGCTGAGCTCCCCACATGGCCGCCAGCTTCCGCCGCGCGTTTCCCAGCGCATTCCCGGCTTCGTCCGCCTCCAGACGCGCCATCTCCAGCTCGGCCGTGCTTTTGGACGCCTGGAGCGGCGGTTCCTTACCCGCCTCTACGCGCAGGCTCACCGCCCGGTTTACCTGCCCGGCCAACTCAACACCCGAACGGGCGAGTTCGAGCCGCTCCTGCGCCGTCAGGACCGTGGTGAACCGCTGTGCCGTCTCGGCGAAGACATCCAGGCGTTTCGCCTCATAGTCCCATCCTGCCAATTCGCCTTCCGCTTCCGCTATGCGCTTCCGCCAGCGGCGCTTGCCGCCCAGCTCGATCAACTGGCCGAGCGTCACCGCTGTCTCTGCCGAATCGAACCCCGCACCGTCCCGGTCGATCGCATCGACCGCCAGCTCAAGCTCGGGATTCGGCAGCAAACCGGCCTGCAGCAGGCGGGCTTCCGCCGCCCGCACCTCAAACGCGAAGGCCGCCAGCTCGGGATTGCCTTGCAATGCGAGCGCCAGTGCATCCGTAAGTTGAAGAACCGCTGGTGTGTTCGTTGCACCCTGCACCGGGGCGGCTGCCGACGTATACGCGCTGCCCAGCGGCCGGGGCGGTGGCATCGCGGAGTACCCACCGCTCGATGCGCACCCGGCCAGAAGCGCCGCGAGCCCAGCCAGTGGCAGTATTCTCAAGTATGATTGATCGTGTTCCATTAGAATATCCTCAATTGCATTATTTGGTGTTCGTGATTTCGTCCCACGCATGAACTGACAGGAGCAATTCGTTCAAGCGTATCCGGGGAAGGTAGCGGTTATGTGTTCGATGAAGAGTCCGGTCAAAGGATCTTGCATCGTGCGCCGCCAGGAAATGGCACAGGACGCAAGTCCCGGCCCGATAGTCAGACTCAAATGCGCAGGACTGTAATCCGCTTCTCGAGAATGAAAGGTGAGATGCGGAGTATTACCGTATCGCGCGGGTTCTTCCGTCCGTATGCAACGTTCAACGCCAAGGCCGCACCATGTCCGGCCAGCATAGGGCTGATTGGCCCGCTCTTCAAAAGGCGTTTGCCTTGCAGAAGTTTTGTGACCAGCGAGGCGATTCGGATGTCTAGCCGTATATCATCACATCCGCCTGGAGAATGCCAGCCCGCGTCCTCGCCGGATGGATCGGCATCCTGGTGTGTACAGTCATCCGCGTCCTGCGGGCAACCCCCGTGATCATGGTTTGCAGGCTCGACTGCGAAATGTCCATCCTCTCCTACGCAAAGCACCATGCCGGATGCGCTGGAAAGCAGAATACTGCCCATCAGCATCAATCCAGTCACCAGTCGCATGAATCGTAGTTCCATCGGGCGGCAGTATAATGTTCACTTTCCGCACAATCAACAAGAATCCCTCGAAAATTCGCGGGCACACTGGTCACGGTGGTCACGAATCCTACGGGGCGGGGTCCACTACCGGTTTGCCGACGCGGGCCAGCAGATCCATCTCGCGGATGCCGGTGTAGACAATCGGGAAGAAATCCCCGCGCCGGGCGTTTGCCGGCAGGCCGGTGACCCGTGTTTCGCCGTCCACCTCCGGGGCTTGGCGGCGGGTGCGCCCGCGGCCGGTTCCCGAACGTCCGCCGGGATGTTCAAGCAGCACGATATCGGGGGTTCCCTTCAACCCGCGGTTCCGTTGCGCGGCGATCTTCCGCTGCTGTGTCATCAGCCGGTCGAAGCGCTCTTCCGCGACCTCGAGCGCTGGCGTGTCGTCCATCTCGAAGGCGGGGGTCCCTTCCTCCGGGGAATAGACGAAAGCCCCGAGGTGGTCGAAGCGGGCTTCGCGGCAGTAGTCCAGCAGGTGCTGGAAATGCGCCTCCGTCTCGCCGGGAAACCCGACCAGGCAGGTGGTGCGGATGACGGCATCGGGCAGGCGTGCGCGGATCCGGCCGGTCATGGAGGCGACGGCCTCCGCGGTTCCCCCGCGCCGCATGGCGCGAAGAATGTCCGGATGGCTGTGCTGGACGGGGACATCGAGATAGCGGCACACCTGCGGGGTCCCGGCCATGGCGTCGAGCAGGTCGTCGGTGATCAGCGAGGGGTAGCCGTAGAGGAGGCGAATCCAGAAGTCGCCGTCGAGGCGGCCGAGGGCGCGGATCAGTGCCGGCAAGTCGCTTTTCCCCGGCAGGTCGCTGCCGTAGGACATGATGTCCTGCGAGATAATGTCGAGCTCGCGGAAGCCGCGTCCCAGGAGGTCCTGCGCCTCGGACACGATCCGGTCCGGCGGGCGGGAGCGGTGGCGTCCGCGAATCGCGGGAATGGCGCAGAAGGCGCAGCGGTGGTTGCAGCCCTCGGCTATCTTGAGCCAGGCGTTCGCCCCGCTGCTGAACACCACCGGGGCGGCCGGCTCGAAGAGTCGCTCGGCGGTCTCGGAAATCTCGGCGATGCCGTGCCGGCCGGCCTCGAGTTCGCGGACGATCTCGCCGATCCGGTCGAGGTCATCGAGCCCGATGAAGGCATCCACGTCCGGCAATGCCTCGCGAATACGACCGCGGTACCGCTGCGGCAGGCAGCCGGCGACCAGCACGGCGCGACAGGGTCCCGTTTTTTTCAGCGCGCAGGCGGAAAGGATCATCTCCATGGATTCCGTGCGCGCGTCCTCGATGAATGCACAGGTGTTGACGATGACGATGTCCGCGGACTCGGGGGCGGGGGCCAGGCGGATTCCGCCCGCCAGGAGCCTTCCCGCCATCAACTGCGAGTCAACCAGGTTCTTGGCACAGCCGAGGCTGATGAAGCCGACGGAAAGCAGTTCGGACGGGGCGGTCTCAGTCAACGTAAGGCTCCGGCGGAGGGGTGAGGAGAATCAGCTCGTGATCCGCCGGAGGCCGGGAGCCGGACCGGGCGGCCAGATGACGGATGAAGGCCGTCAGCACGAGGATCAATGTGACGGCCGCCAGCGCGATGCCGATGATTTTAAGGAAACGGTCGCCCCACTTGAGGTTGGCCAGTCTTTCCTTGCAGGCCTCGGCGAGGACGGTTCCGCGTTCGCGGCTCTTTTGAAGGATGCCCGCGGCCCAGGTCACCAGGCCCCCGTTCCTGGTCCGCGTCCGGTGCCTGACGGTCCCGGACGGCGACGCGGGTGCCGGCGTCGGGGAGAATGCATCCCTCGCGCGGGAGTTCGGGGCATCGGGGGTGATGCGTTTGCGATGGGAACTGGCGAAGGCGAAGAGATCTTCGGGTTCCGGTTCGGGGGCGGGGGCCTCGTCGGCAGGCGCCTCCTCGACGGCACGACCCTTGCCGGGCATGGGGGGAGGCAAGGGGGTGGCGGGTCCGCTGCCGCCTCGCACCGTGCGCATGTAATCGGCAAGCAGGGGCGTCGGGTCAATACCGACGCATTCCGCAAAGAGCTTGATAAAGCCCTTGCCATAGATGGTGGCGGCGATACGATGGAAGTCATCGTGCTCCAGGTCAGCCACAATCTGGATTTTCATGCGTGTCAGCTCGGCAACCTGGGAGGTTGTCAGCTGCTTCTTGAGGCGAGCTTCCTGCAATACGGGTCCGATAGCCATAGGTTACACAATCCTGTCGGTTAGGTCGTCCTCGTCCTCCTCGTCCTCGAAATCATCCGCGGGTGGAGTATTCTCCATTTTGGCGTCCAAATCAATCAGTATTTCCCGGGGTTCCGCGCCGCGGGGGGGTCCGAGCATGCCGCGTTCCTCGAGAATATCGATGATCCGGGCAGCGCGGGTGTAGCCGATGCGCATCCGGCGCTGCAGGGAGGAGGTGGAGGCCCGGTGGGTCTCGCGGATGATCGCGACGGCCTGTTCGACCAGTTCATCATCCTCTCCGTCATCGATGGTTTCGGAATTGGAAGAGGCCTTCTCGAGCTTGTTCTGGATTTCCATCTCAAACAAGGGCTCGGCCTGTGCCTTCATGTGCTGGATAATACGTTCCAGTTCCTGGTCGGTGATCATGGCCCCCTGGGCCCGGACCAGCTTGCTGGTGGCCGGTGGCAGGAAGAGCATGTCGCCGCGTCCGAGCAGTTTATCCGCCCCGGATTGGTCGAGAATGGTGCGGCTGTCCACCTTCTGCGCCACCTGGAAGGCGATCCGGGCCGGGAAGTTGGCCTTGATGGTGCCGGTGATCACATTGACCGACGGCCGCTGGGTGGCGATGATCATGTGGATCCCCACGGCACGGGATAGCTGCGCCAGGCGGGCGATGCTGTTCTCGATTTCCGGGCCGGCGGCCAGCATCAGATCGGCGAGCTCGTCGATCATGATGACGATATAGGGGACCGATGCCGGCAGATCATCGTCCGGCTTCGGTCCTACCGCCGTCAGGGTATTGTCGCCGAACAGTTCGCCCTGGGCAATGGCATGGCGGTTGTTGAAGCCCTCGATGTTGCGGACTTTCGCCTTGGCGAACATCTTGTAGCGGCCTTCCATCTCGGTGATCGCCCAGCGCA
>CAZGBW010000182.1:0-5883 GCA_964523995.1 uncultured Victivallales bacterium
TCTGGTGTGGGAAACGGTGAGTGGTTTGGATGAACCGGTGTCCGCCGATCCGGGAGGCTGGACGCAGGGGGGCACCAACAGCCTGTGGCATGTTTCCACGCGCGAGTCCTATTCCGCGCCCTATTCCTGGTTCTGCGGGGATGCCGGTGGCGGTGCCTACAACCACTCGATGGACGCGTCGCTCTACACGCCGCCGATAACGCTAGGCGGTGCACCGCGGCTGCGTTTCCGGCACTGGCCGGAGATGGAATACGACGGGAGCGATGGTTTCGAGGATTATTACTGGGACGGAGCGGTCGTCGAGATATCCCGCGACGGTGTTCATTACGAGAATCTGGATCCGGTCGGCGGGTATCCGTACCGGATCACACCGAACACGAACTCGCCGTTCGCGGCGCACCGGCCTTGTTTCGGGGGTGTGACGGGTGGCTGGCAGGCTGTCGAATTCGATCTGGCGGCCTATGCAGGCGAAACGGTGCAGGTGCGTTTCCGTTTCGGGACCGACCGTTATGTCGAGGAGCGCGGCTGGTTCATTGACGACATCATGGTCACCTGGGGGGCGGCGTGGCTGGAGGCTCCGGCGGGCGGGACGGTGGCGGGCGGTGCAAGTGCGGTTGTGGAATTGCGCCTGAATGCCTTGGAATTGACGCCGGGGACCTATCGCGGGGCCTGGACAGCGCGGAGTAATGCCCCGGGCAGTCCATCCTTCGCGGTGCCGGTCACGCTGCAGGTGAACGCGCCGCCGCCGGAGGCGTCCATGCGGCTGAACGCGGAGGATGCGGCTGGTTTCGTGCTGACCTGGATGAGCCAGACCGGGCGGACCTATCACCTCTCGTCATCGACGGGCCTGTCCGCGGGCGCGATCTGGCGCGGTGTGCCCCGCTTCACGAACCTGGCGGGGAGAGCGGGGTCGATGTCCTACACGGGAAGGCTGGAGGCGGTCCCGTTCAAGTATTACCGCATCCAGGAGCAGATTCCCTGATCCTGTTGATCAGCGTTTCCGGGTCCAGGCGGAGATCTGCCGCAGGGCGGCATCAGCGTCTTCCCTGGTATTGATACCGCCGATATGGCTGACCCAGACCCCTTCCGGGGCCAGCGATTCAAAGAGGATCGGCAGTTCCTGGACGGGGACAGAATGGATCTGCATGGATTTTCCACGGCTCTGGATGCGCTGATAGACCTCGATCGAATCCGTCCAGCGATCATGTCCCGCCCCCGGCACCCACTGGATCGCCTGGATCTCGGGGATGTCAAGCAGGCGGTCCAGATAGCGCAGGGCCTGCGGGCCGTCGAGGTGATACAGGCAGCGGTCCATGTGGCGGCATTCGCGGATAATGCCTGGAATGAAGAGATCCTCGAAGCATGCGGCGGAGATCATGCAGGAGAAGTCATTGGATGGAATATGCACCCGGCCATGGCCGATGACGGGGCACCAGGTGGTGGATGGCATTCCCGCGGCGGTCAGCTTGTCGTGAAGGAAATCGTAGAAGCGGAGGAAATCGTCGGTAATGCGGTCGCAGAGGGCCTTGACCTCCGCTGAGTGTTCAATCGTATCGAGAAGCAGCTCCTGTGGATCACGGAACGCCGCGATGGCATCCCCGCCGCCATGCAGGTCCGTGTAGCCGACAATGAACCGGTTGCGACCGGTTTCCAGCAGCGCATCGGTCATCTCGATCAATTTCCGGTAATAGAAGTTCGAGGTATCCAGCTTCAGCCTGGCGAGCGAGTCCTCGGACCAGTCCAGGAGGACCGGCTTGCTCCAGGCTGTGCTTTCGCCGTACTCTATTTCACAACCGTAGAAGGCGGAGAACACCTCGGGTCCCAGGTTCGGATAGACCACCGGGAGACTGTCGGCTGCAAACACGGCATTTCCAAGACGGGCGAGCGCGCATTCCGCCACATAGCCGGCGTCCATCCATCGATCGCGGATGGATGCGTGCTGTGCCACCGGCAAGGGGCGGCATTGGTCGGCTGGTTTCGGATAGGCGATCGAGACGAGGGGACGGTCCAGTATGGCTCCGTGCCACCAGGCCTCGTAGCGGTTCATCACGGACTCGAAATCGGGTTTGAATTCAAACACGGCAGCCCTCTTCTTTCTGGAGGCGTCCGCCCGCCTCGTTTCATGGTTCTGTTCTTCAATAGAAAAGGCAGACGCATGCGGTTGCCCGTGCGTCTGCCGTCTTCGGAATCCGCCATCCTAGATCGCGTCCGTGGCCTTCTTCTGTTTCTTTTCCTGCTTGGCCAGTTTCTTCTCCTTGTTGGTCATCTGCGGTTTCTTTTTCTCGTCTTTCTTCGTGTCGCGTGCTTTCGTCATCGAAACACCTCCCGTATTGTCTGCCGCTGTCAATACCAGTGAACCGCCACTGGAATTTGTCTCAGCGATGCCCCCTTTATAGGCGGTTCCCGTGTAAAAAGGAAATCAAAAATCGGGGGACTGCATCCGGACCCGTTCCTTGGTGGATAGCAGTCCGCAGGCGGCGAGTATATCCTGTCCGCGCGAGGCCCGCACGGTCGTTCGTATGTCTTTCTTCACCAGTGCCTCGCGAAACGCCTGAATGGATTCCTCCGTGGCGCATTCCAGCGGCGTACCGGGAATGGGGTGGAAGCGGATGAGATTGATCCGGCATTGCATCCCGTTGAGGAGACGGGCAATTTCCTGGACATGACGGGGACTGTCGTTGATTCCCTTGAACAGGATGATCTCGAAGGATATCCGGCGCTGGCGGCTCCAGTCATACAGGCGCAGCTGCGCAATGACGTCCTGGATCGGGTATATGTTCTCGATGGGCATGAGCTTCATGCGTTCCTCGGGGAACGGGGTGTGCATGCTCACGGCAAGGTGGCACTGGGAATGCGCGAGAAAGTCCTTCATGGCCGGTATCATCCCGATGGTTGAAACGGTGATGCGGTGGGGGCTCATGCCGAACCCCCATTCCGCCGTGAGGATTTCCAGGCTGCGCATCACGTGTTCCGTATTATCAAGGGGCTCACCCATCCCCATGTACACGATATTGGTGAGAGCGTCCCGTTCCGGCAGGCTGCAGACCTGGTTGACGATATCGCCTGAGGAGAGCTGTCCCTGGAACCCCTGCTTTCCCGTCATGCAGAACAGGCATCCCATCTTGCATCCCACTTGTGACGAGACGCAAAGCGTGGCGCGCTCATCATCCGGAATAAGGGCGGTTTCAATAAACCGGTTGTCACCGGCGGGGAAGAGGTACTTCCGTGTCCCGTCGGTGGAGGTCTGCACGACGGTAAAGTCCGTCAGTCCGGTCACGAAATGCTCGTCGAGCAGATGCCTGGCCTGCCTGGAGAGGTTTGTCATTTCCTCGAAGGAGCGTGCTTTCTTGCGGTAAAGCCATTCGCAGATCTGCCGCGCTGTAAAGGCCGGCAAACCGAGATGGCTGACGATCCCCTGAAGGTCGACTGGATTCATTCCCAGGAGTGGCTGTTTTTCCATGGCTTAAAAGTATATTTCCGACAGGATATTATCAATCGCAATTCCCCTGCCGATCAGGATATCCCTTGTCTCGACGACCATCTCGGCGCTTCCACACAGGAAATACCTTGTTGCCGATGGGAACTGAGGGTAATCGCGCAGCCAGCTTGTCAATCGGCCGCCATACAATCCATCCCCGGTCTCTTGCGAGCAGCAGCGGACATAGCGTGTCCCGAGGGCGGCTTTCATCTCCTCCTGGAAAAAGAAGCGGTCTGCCGTCCGTCCGCCGTGAATCAGCATCTTGTCCCTGTCCAGGCCGGAGCGCAGCATTGAGCGGTACGGCGCGATCCCTGTTCCCGCGGCGATCCACCAGGCCGGGGTCGCGTCCCCCATAAAGGTACCGAAGGGTGCGGAGACCCGCAGCCGGTCGCCCTTCCTGCATGCCGCAAGACGCGGGCTGAGGAGTCCCTCTGTCTTGATGGTGAAGAGGATTTCCGTCTCCCGTTCCCGGTTCCCGCTGCAAATGCTGAAAAGGCGGGGTGGAATGCCGTCGTCAACGGTCAGTGCCAGGACCTGTCCGGGCAGGAAGTCATGCACCCGGTCAAACCGCAACACGAACGCACCGCGGCCGATCTCGGCAATCTCGTTGAGCCTCACGTCATGGAGAGGTCGTTTCCCGGCATCCCGGCGATTCATGTCCATGGCAACCCGCGTGGTTAAGGCCTGAACCGGTACCTCAGCGGTAGGCCGGCAGATAATCCCCGTGGGCGGCGATCAGCGCGTCGCACAGGGCCTTGATCTTGTCGATCGGCAGCTCCGCAGCGGTGTGCGGATCGAGCATCGCCGCCTGATAAATGGCGTCCTTGCGTCCGGTTAGCGCTGCCTCGATCGTCAGAAGCTGCACGTTGATGTTCGTGCGGTTCAGCGCGGCGCACTGCTCCGGCAGGCGTCCGACATAGCAGCCCTGCACGCCGTTCCGGTCCACCAGGCAGGGGACCTCGACACAGGCCTCGCCCGGGAGATTCTCGATCAGGCCATTGTTCATCACGTTGCCGCCGATCCGGCAGGGAACATCGGTTTCGATCGCCTCCATGATGGCCGATCCGTACTCGTGAGTGCGGGTATGCCCCAGGCTGGCGTTGCCGACCATGTCGCGGCTGCGTTTCTTCCAGTCGGCAATCTGATGGATACAGCGACGCGGATACTCATCCAGCGGAATCCCGTAAAGGTCAATCAGCTCCGGATAGGCGGATTTGATCCAGTAGGGCATATACTCGGCGCTGTGTTCGGAGGATTCGGTGAGGTAGTAGCCGAACTCCAGCATCAACTTCAGGCGGACCATGTCCCGGCAGCAGGAACGGTCCGCGGACGTCTCCCAGTCCTCTTTCGAGTGCTTCGCGAGATAGGCCTTCTCGTAGGCGGCGGGACCGCCGGCGGCCAGGATCCGCTTGAGCGTGGCGGCGACCTGCTTCTTGATCTCGGGATACAGGTCCTTGCCATCGTCGGCGATGGACAGCAGCCATCCCTGGTGGTTGATGCCGGCGACCTGGTGCTGGAGCTTGCGGATCGGTGCCTTGAGTCGCACGCAGCACAGCAGGGCATCGGTCACCACCTGCACCGAATGGCATAGACCGACGGTTTTGACATCGGTTGCCCTGAGCATGCCGCCGGTGAGCATGGACATCGGGTTGGTGTAGTTCAGCAGCCATGCGTCCGGGCAGACGACTTCCATCTCGTCCGCGAAGTCAAACATCACCGGTAGCGTCCGCAGGGTGCGGAAAATGCCGCCGATGCCGAGGGTGTCGGCGATTGTCTGCCGCAAGCCGAATTGCTTCGGGATATCAAAATCGGTGACGGTGCAGGGCTTATAGCCGCCGACCTGGATGGCGTTGACCACATAATCGGCTTTCTTCAGCGCCGTGCGGCGGCTGCCGGTGCCCAGATGGGCCGTGATGGTCGCCCGTCCCTGGTTGATATTCTTGTTGAGCGTGTCCAGCATCTGCTTGGACTCGCGCAGGCGCACGCCATCAATATCGTAAAGGGCGATGTGCGAGTCGTGCAGGGACTCAGTCAGCATGCAGTCCCCCAGCACATTTTTTGCAAAAACCGTACTTCCCGCCCCCGTGAATACTATCTTCGCCATCGATCGTCCCTCCCCACTCCTTAGGCGGTTTGAAATCGTTCTACACCATGTCATGACAATCTGCGACAGGGGCATGAGTCTAGGTTCATTCCTGAAAGGTGCAAGGAAAAACAGGTTGCCGGGTGCGGAAGGGCGCGATGAATGGCGCAATCCGATTGGCTATCGGATCGAACGCCGCCCTTTCATGCGGTAAAATGCGCCCCTGTTTGGAATGACCGGGCGGCTTGACAGAATGCACGGCGGCAAGCATAGTTCCGCCCATGCTGCGCTTCCTGCTAATACGCTTTCTCTCGATGATCCC
>CAZGBW010000183.1:0-5872 GCA_964523995.1 uncultured Victivallales bacterium
ACCTACTTCAATGGATTCCCCCCCGCCAAGACGGTCCATATCAACGTTTGAGATCGCTGGCCGCACAAGAGTCTCGACAGCGGCGGCAACGATCCGCTACGCTCGTGCATCATGATTGCAATCTTGCTGATTCTGGTACTCGCGGTCATCGCCACCGCCGCGGGCGTTCTTTACTGGTTCTTCCACCGGCTTTTGCGCATTGAGGAGGATCACTGGGGGGTGAAACGTCGGGAGGCCGCCACCACCGCGCAGGCCGATGCCGACGCGGCCGCCGCTATTGCCGACGCTCAATCATGACCGCGACTTCGCATCTTAAAACACGCCTCATCCAGTTCGAGGTCCTGCCCGGACGCCCGCGCAGCAATACGGAGGCAATGCTCGCTCATATCCACGCGGCGGTCGCCGACGGTGTCGAGTTGATCGTATTCCCGGAAATGGCCATTCCCGGCTATCTGATCGGGGATCGCTGGGAGCAGCAGGCCTTTCTCCGGGAGTGCGAGGCCTGCGGTCACGAGATCCGGGAAGCCGCCGCACGCATCACGGTGGTATTCGGCAATGTGGCCATGGATTGGCGGAAGCAGAACGAGGACGGTCGCGTCCGCAAATACAATGCCCTCTTTATCGCCGACCGGGGCCGCTTTATCGCCCCGGACCAGTCCCCCTACCCCTTTTGCATCAAGACGCTGATGCCGAACTACCGCCAGTTCGACGATAGCCGCCATTTCTTCGATCTGCGCAAGCTGGCCTTTGAGCAGAACCGCGACGTGAACGCGTTTCTCACCCCGGTGCGAACCTCCTGCACCGTGCTCGGCTGCATCCTGTGCGAGGATGCCTGGAATCTGGACTACGCGCTTTCCCCGCTCGACAGCCTGGCGCGCCATGCCGATATCGAGCTGTTCATCAATGCCAGTGCCTCGCCCTACACCTTCAACAAGAATCACAAGCGCAACCGGGTCTTTGCCGAGCATGCACGCAAACTGCACCGGCCTCTGCTGTATGTCAACCATGTCGGTATCCAGAACAACGGGAAGACGGTATTCACGTTCGATGGTGCGTCCTGCGTCTACGACGCCCTCGGGAATCATGTCCGCTGCGGAAAGAACTTCGAGCAGCAGACGCTGACCCTTGACATTCCGCGCGCACCGGATACCGCCTTTGCCCCGGCATCGCCACCGCGCGAGGACAACATCGCGGACCTCTGCGACGCGATCCGCGGCGGCATCAGCCGTTTCCTGGGGCTCTGCGGCATCCGGCGGGTGGTCATCGGCGCATCCGGGGGCATTGATTCCGCGGTCGTCGCCGCGCTCCACCGGCTGGTGCTGCCGCCCGGGGATCTGCTGCTGGTGAACATGCCAAGCCGCTATAATTCCGCCACCACCCGCAGCCTCGCGGAGGACCTTGCCCGCCGTCTCGGCCTGCCCTATGCGAGCATCCCCATCGGGGAAAGTGTCGCGCTGACCGTTGCCCAGGTGGACGGGCTCCGGACCGCCGTGCCTGGCGGAAAGCAGGGCGAAACCCTGCACCTGAGCGGATTCATGCTGGAGAACGTGCAGGCCCGCGACCGCTCGTCGCGGATTCTCGCCGCCCTGGCCGCCGCTTTCGGCGGGGCCTTCACCTGCAACGCGAACAAATCGGAATTGACCGTCGGCTATTCCACGCTTTACGGCGATCTCGGCGGCTACCTGGCCCCGATTGCCGACCTCTGGAAAACGCAGGTCTACGAGCTGGCGCAACACCTGAACCGCACCGTCTTCGGGCGCGAGGTGATCCCGGAAGGCTCTGTACGTGTCGTGCCATCCGCCGAACTGAGCGAAGCCCAGGATGTGGACAAGGGCCTGGGCGATCCCCTCCTGTACGACTACCACGACCGCCTGTTTGAAAGCTGGGTCGAATGGTGGAACCGCGTCACTCCGGAGGAAATCCTGGGCTGGTATGCTGACGGCGAGCTGGAGCGGCGTCTCGGCCTGACAAGGCCGGTTGCCGAGCAGTTCCCGGACGCCACCGCATTCATTGCCGATCTCGAGCGCTGGTGGAATCTCTACCAGGGCATGGGACTGGCCAAGCGCATCCAGGCCCCTCCCGTGCTGGCCGTCAAACGCCGCGCGTTCGGCTTTGACCACCGGGAGGCACAGCTCGGCACCTTCTACACCTCCACCTACCTGGCTCTGCGGAGTAAACTCCTGGAATCCCCCCGCTGACGCGTCCGCCTCTTGTTTTCAAAACCGCATTTTTGGCATTTTCTTTCCGTGCGCGCTTTGCTACGTTTACCCGCCTGAAAGACGCGCAGAATAGGAGACCACCCCAGATGCCCGGATTCCTGCATTTCGAGAACATCACCAAACGTTTCGGCGATATTACCGCCCTCGACCGTGTCACCCTGGATATCGAGCGCGGCGAGATCTTCTCCCTGCTGGGTCCCAGCGGGTGCGGGAAAACCACACTGCTGCGGGTAGCCGCCGGGTTCGAGCAGCCGGACGAGGGCCGCGTCTACCTTGACGGCAAGGACATCACCGACCTCCCGCCAAACCGCCGCCAGGTGAACACCATTTTCCAGAACTACGCGCTCTTCCCCCACCTGAACGTCTACGAGAACATCGCCTTCGGCCTGCGAGTGAAAGGCGTTGAACGCCGGAAAATCCGCGACGAGGTGAACCGCATGCTGGCCCTGATGCAGATGGAGGACCAGGCCCACAAGAAGCCATCACAGATCAGCGGCGGGCAGAAACAACGGGTCGCCATCGCCCGCGCTCTGATCAACCGGCCCGAGGTGCTCCTGCTCGACGAGCCGCTGGCCGCGCTGGACCTCAAACTGCGGCAGCGCATGCTGATCGAGCTCGACAACATCCATGACGAGGTCGGCATCACCTTCCTCTTCGTGACCCATGACCAGGGCGAGGCCATGAGCCTCAGCGACCGCATCGCCGTCATGAACCAGGCCCGCGTCGAGCAGATCGGCAGCCCGATGCAGGTCTATGAGGCCCCGGGCAGCAGCTTCACCGCGGCCTTTATCGGCGATACCAATTTCTTCGACGGCACGGTCAGCGCCATCGAGAACGGGGAATACAGCCAGCTGAAGATTGACGGATTCCCGGATGTGCTGTGCTATAATGACCGCCCCCGGAAAACGGGCGATTTCGTGCACCTGAGCATCCGCCCCGAGAAATTCGCCATCAGCCGTGGCATGCCCCCGCCCCACGCCCTGCACAATGCCGTGCAGGGGATCGTCGAGAACATTGTCTACCTGGGGTCGCTCACCCGGTACTGGGTGCGCGTGCAAGAGTACCGCATTTCCGTCTCCCGGCAGCATTCGCGCACGCGTCTCGATGAGGAACCGATCACCTGGGACGATCCGGTATGGCTATGCTGGCACGCCGATGACGGCTTCATGCTCGAGCGCTACCGCCCTGATGACGAGAACCTGCTCTCCCTGCCGCCGGAGACGGAAAGCCTCCAGACGGAGCCGGAGGAGGCGCAATGATCAGCGCCCGCCGAAAGCTGGAATGGGGCGTCACGCTGCCCTCCGGTCTCTGGCTGCTCATATTCTTCCTGATCCCGACCCTGGTCGTGTTCGCCGTCATCTTCCGTCCGGCCGATCCCTTCGGCGGGGTTGGTGCCGGATGGACGCTGGACACGCTCCGCAGCCTTGGCAACCCGAACTACCCCTCCATCGTCTGGCGCACCGCCTGGATGAGCGTGACCGCTACGGTGATCTGCCTGCTCATCGCCATCCCGATGGGGTACGCCATGGCCCGCAGCAATCCCCGCATGAAGGGGCTACTGCTTCTACTGGTGGTCATCCCGTTCTGGACCAACTTCCTCATCCGCATTTTCGCCTGGAAAGTGATGCTTCACCCCGAGGGTCTCGTCAAGTCGGTACTGGTCGCGCTGCGGCTGGTCCAGCCGGACACGCTGCTGATGTACAACGAGACCGCCGTCCTGCTCGTGATCGTCTATACCTACCTGCCGTTTGCCATCCTGCCGATCTACGCCGCGACCGAGAAGTTCGACTTCTCCCTGTTCGAGGCAGCACTCGATCTGGGATGCAGCCGCCTGGGCGGATTCCTGCGCGTCCTGCTTCCGGGCATCAGCCGCGGGTTGCTCACGGCGGGACTGGTGGTCTTTATCCCCGCCCTGGGCTCGTATGTGATCCCCGATATCATGGGCGGGCCGACCAGCGAGATGATCGGCAGCAAGATCGCCCAGCGCGTATTCGTCGACCGCAATCTCCCGCATGCCGCCGCATTGGCCGGACTTCTATCCATGGTCGTGATGGCCCCGATGTTCATCGTGCTGATCGCGCGCAGCCCCCTGGAGCAGGGAGCCCGCAGGACAGGCCAGCAGACAGGCCACCAGCCCGGCGGACGAGACTCCGGCAGAAGGGAGTCCTCCTCATGAAGCGCAGTCGATTCCCGGCAGTGGTCACGGTCCTGTGCCTGCTGTTCCTCTACTTTCCGATCGTGGTGCTCGTGATCAACTCGTTCAACGGCTCCCGCTTCGGCAGCGTCTGGGGTGGTTTTTCGCTTCGCTGGTACGAGCAGCTTTTCCGGGACCGGTCGATCTGGTTCGCCCTGCGCAACACGTTGCTCATCGGCATCACCAGCACGCTGTTCTCCATGGTGCTGGGGACGCTGGCGGCCTGGGCGCTGAACCGCTACCGCAGCAGGCTGCAGGATGCGCACTATGCCCTTGTCTACACCCCCCTGGTCGTACCGGATATCCTGATCGGGATCAGCCTGCTGCTGTTTTTTGTCGCGTTGAGGATGCCCCTCGGTCTCTTCACGATCTTCATCGCCCATACCACCTTCTGCATCAGTTACGTCGCCATGGTCGTCCTGGCCCGGCTCCAGGACTTCGATTTCTCGGTCATCGAGGCCGCCCAGGACCTGGGTGCGAGCTGGCGTACCATCATCCTCCGGATCCTGCTGCCTCTTCTTGCGCCCGGCATCCTCGCCGGCGGCATGCTTGCCTTCACCCTTTCCATCGATGACTTTGTCATCACGTTCTTTGTCGCCGGCCCTGGCTCGACGACCCTGCCAATCCAGATCTACAGCATGATCAAGCATGGATCCCCCCCCATGATCAACGCCCTTTCCACAATCCTGCTTTGCCTCACGTTCCTTCTGGTCGCCGCCAGCCGCCGGCTGACCGGGAAGCAGATCACCTCGTGAGCGGTGGCGACCGCAGGCCGCCTGTTCGCCGCCGACGCTAGCATTCCGGGGCACGCAACGCATCCGACCGTCCTTCCTGCCGACCTGCCCTGCGGCGACCCGGTATCGCTATTTTCTACATATTGTGAATTATGCGCAGGTGTGGCTTGCCAAGTGTAATGGAGTGTGCTTGAATAGCAGGTTCACACACCAATCTCTCCAGCGGAAGGACCATTTCTTATGTTAAGCCAAGGCGTACTTTTGATGTTTGCCGGAATGGGCACCGTGTATGTGTTCCTGACGCTGATGGTGCTCGTGATGCAGGCTACCGGCAAATTCTTCAAGGCGAATGAAGCACGTTTCCGGGATGCGGTACCGGCGGCGGCCCCGCGCAAGGCGGCGGGAAACGATGAGGGCGAACTGGTGGCCGCGGTCATCGCGGCCGTTGCCGCCCGTTCATGAAAGTGATAGGGTCATGGCCAAGAAGCATGTGAAGTTTATGTGCACAGCCTTCCGGGACGGCTTCCAGTCCGTCTACGGGGCTCGCGTATTGACGGATGATTTCCTGCCCGCCGTCGAGGCGGCACGCGATGCGGGAATCACCTGGATGGAGGCGGGCGGCGGCGCCCGTTTCCAGTCGCTCTATTTCTACTGCAACGAGGACGCGTTTACCATGATGGAACTGCCTCCCGGATGCGAGGGTGCCCACGATGCGGCGTTCTACG
>CAZGBW010000184.1:0-5864 GCA_964523995.1 uncultured Victivallales bacterium
GCGAAGGCCGGTCCCGAGTTCCCCTTTGTGCTGAGGAACGGGGAGCCGGTCTGATTAGACGGCAAGCATAAGGGGCATCAGAGGGGCATCGGGGTCAAGTCTTCGGCATCGGGGTCAAGTCTTCATTCGGCATCGGGGTCAAGTCTTCACATTTCACACTCAAGCAGCGGCATCGGGGTCAAGTCTTCACATTTCACACTCAAGCAGGATTCTGCCTAGGTAAGCACTTATTATATAGACATTTGTGAAGTAATTGACACACTTCACCGGCGGGGTAAACAGCCCGCGAGAATAGCTTTTTGTGCTGGGGTTGAATAAATGCTGATGGGTGAATGTGACAGATTGTGAAGCGCGTTTCCGAGCTGTTGGCACGGGGCCGGCAATATTGAATCTGAAACGGATGCGACGATTGAAACAAGAGGCATTGGCTGGCCGCGAAAGTTGAAAATAGCTGCTGGCCATGGCGGCCGGCCACGCAAGGCGGCCGGTGGCCAGGAGGAGGGCGGGGATCCGTACCCGCCGATCTTGCTGGAAGCCGCCGCTATGCGGCGTTTTCGGTGCTTGTCTTTCCGGTCTGAATACGTATGCTGCCGGCATGAATACTGATGCCTGCATGGTGATGACGGCTTTCCCGGATGAGGACACTTGCCGGATAATCACAGGGGAATTACTTGCCGCGCGGCTGGCTGGCTGCATCCAGACGTTCCCGGTCAACAGTACCTACCGTTGGCAGGGGACCATCCATCACGACCGGGAAACGCTGGCATTGATCAAGTCCACGGTCGACTGCTATCCTGCGGTCGAAGCGCTGATCCGTAAAAGCCACCCCTACGAGTGCCCGGAAATTCTTTGCCTGCCGATCACCGCCGGTCTACCCGGCTATCTGGCCTGGCTGCAAAACGAATGCCGGCAGGCCCGGCAGGATCTGGAGTAAACATGGAATGTTCGCGTTATACATTTGGGAGCATGTCGCTGGGGCGTAATCCGGCAGCGGTGGATTCGGATCTGGTGGTGGCGCGGCGTGCCATGGAGTCAGGGGTGTGGTTCCATTCCAGTCCGACCTATAATAATGGGTTTGCTTTCATGGTGCTGCGTCGTGCGTTCGATGAGAATCGTTCGGGTGTGCCACGGATGATTGTGAAGGTGCGCGACGCGACGCCTGCATTGATGCGTTTCGAGGTGGAGGATAGTTGCCGGCGACTGGGGCTTGATGCCCTGGATGTGGCGCAACTTGTTTCCATGGACCCCCAGCCCGGTAATCTGGTGGATCAATTGCGGATGAATGGTGGACCGTTGGTTGATGAACTGGCGTCCTTGAGGGAGCGGGGCCTTATTCGGGAAGCCGTCGTGTATATCACTCCGGATAATGCGGATCATGCCGTGGAGGCGGTGCAGCGAAGTTCCCTTGTGGACGGCATCACGCTTTACTGGAATGCGGTGCAATTCGATTGTACGCCACCGGCGTGGTCTCAGATCCAGGCGAACAATATTCCGGTTCTGGCACTACGCACACTGGGCGGGAGTATACGCGACAAGAATTATGCCGCCAAGGCTGACCGCCTGCAGGCGCTGGTGGCAGCAGCAGGCTGTAACGACGTCACGGAATTCAACTTGCGTCTTGCGGTCAGTGATCCGTCCATCCGGACCACCATCGGGGGCACGGCGTCGCTTGAGCACCTTGAAATGTATTTGGCGGCGGCGCAGCGCGCGATTGCCCTGCCTGCTGATATCCTCGAGCAGGCGCACACCCTCCAGCAGCTCCGGCCCACGCCGCCCCCGGCATGAGGGAGAACGTGAGAGAACGCGGGGCCGGTGGCTCCGGTGGAGGGTAGAAAGGACGTGGGCAGGGATCGTGAATTATGACGCTTCATTCTGGGATGACCGCTACGCGGTTGACCACTACGTGTTCGGTACGGAACCGAATGTGCTCCTGGCGGAGAACGGCCATCTCCTGACCGGTCCGGTTTTGTCGGTTTCCGAGGGTGAGGGGCGGAATGCCGTTTTCCTGGCGGCGCGCGGTTTGGATGTGCTGGGGGTTGATCTTTCCACGGTGGCCTTGGAAAAGGCCAGGAATCTGGCGCTGTCGCGTGGTGTGGTGATCAGAACCGAGTGTGCGGACCTGGCAACCTACGAACCGGTTGCGGGGGCGGCGGCGCGCCGGCGTGGCGTTTCGTTGCCCCCTGTGGTTTTGTGATTGCTTCTGTACGTTCGTTCAGTTATCGTGTGTGCATGCCGCGTAAACTCGATATCACCGAAAAGCTGAATCAACTGCGGGCCTTCTTCCGCCAGGAAGGCCGCGCGCCATCCTATGCCGAGATGGCAACCCTGTTCGGCTATGCCTCCAAGAATGCGGTGTACGGCCCCGTTGAACGCCTGATCGCGCTGGGCTATCTGCGGCGCGGGACAGGCGGGCGTATGGTCTTCACGTCAAGGATCACCGCCCGGATCCCCGCCCTCGGTTCCGTGCAGGCGGGCTTCCCCTCCCCTGCCGAGGAGGAACTGCTCGACACCATCAGCCTGGATGAGTTCCTGGTCAGGCGTCCGGAAGCGACATACCTGCTGACCGTATCGGGCGATTCGATGGTGGATGCCGGTATCCGGCCGGGCGATCTGGTCCTGGTCGAGAAAGGCGGGGAGCCGAAGCAGATGGATATCGTCATCGCCCAGGTGGACGGGGAATGGACGATGAAGTATTTCGGCAGCGACAGCGACGGCGTCTACCTGGAGCCGGCCAACGCGCGCTATCACCGCATCCGCCCGGTGCAGTCGCTGTCCATCGGCGGCATTGTGCGGGCGGTCATCCGCAAGTATGACTGAACGGAAGGCGGCCTGTATGCAATCCGCCCCGCTGCTGACCTCGTCGTTTCCCAAAGCCGTGCTGCATGTGGACGGCGATGCGTTCTTCACCTCCGTGGAGCAGGCGCTGCACCCCGCCCTGCGGGGCCGTCCGGTCGTCACGGGCAAGGAGCGCGGCATCATCGCCTGCGCCTCGTACGAGGCCAAGGCCCTGGGGGTCAAGCGCGGCGTGAGCCTGTGGGACGCCCGCAAGCTCTGCCCCGGCCTCGTGGTGCTGCCGAGCGATTACGAGTCCTACTGCCTGTTCTCCAAGCGCATGTTCGAGATCATGCGCCGCTTCACGCCGGACGTGGAGGAATACTCGATTGACGAGGGGTTCGCCGACATTACCGGGATGCGCGGCTATTTCCGCTGCTCATATCCCGAGATCGCCAAATCCATGCAGCAGGCCATCCGGAAGGATCTGGACCTGACGGTTTCCGTGGGATTGAGCCTGACCAAGAGCCTGGCGAAAATCGCATCGGACTTCCGCAAGCCAAGCGGGTTGACCCCGGTGGCGGGGTACCATCTGCACCTGTTCCTGCCGCGCATTCCTCTGGCGGATGTCTGGGGGCTGGGACCGAACCGCGTGAAGCTGCTGGAGAAGTACGGGCTGCGGACCGCCTGGGATTATGTCCAAAGACCGTTGCCGTGGATCGAGGGCCTGCTGCACAAGCCGGGCGCGGAGATCTGGCATGAGCTGCGCGGGACCGCCGTGCTGAAGATCGAGACGCAGCCGCCTGCGCCCCAGGCCTCCATTTGCAAGGGCAAGACATTCGCCGTCCCCTCGGAGAATGCCGATTTCGTGTATGCCAAGCTGGTGCGCAATCTGGAATCGGCCTGCATCAAGCTGCGCCGTCACCGGCAGCGTACGGCCGAAGTCTCCGTTGCGCTGCGCCTGAAGGATTACCGGGAACAGGGAATGGGTGCCAGGCTGAGCCGCTCTGTCGCCACGCCACAGGAGTTGCTGCCGGCGGTGCGGGCCCTCTTCGAGCGGCTTTATGTCCAGGGCGGCTGCTACCGCTCGACCACCGTGGTGCTGCTGCGCCTGGAGAGCGACAGCACCCAGCAGTATGAACTCTTCGACAGCCCCTTGCGTATCGAGCAGTTCCGGAGGCTGGGCGGGGTCATGGACCAGATCAACAACCGTTTCGGCAAGCACAGCATCTTCGCGGCAACCGGCCTGCACCTGAAGCCGGCCGCGGGCGGGAGCGAACGCGAGACGCCCTGCTGGCGAAAGCTCCACCTGCTGCGGGGGGAAACCGCCCGCCGCCGTATCCGCATTCCCATGCTGGACATGCTCGTCTGAGACTGGACTTGCTTACTCCCGGACCGGGATATGAATCTCGTTCCGGCGCAGGAACCAGGGGGTGAACGGCGGGTTGTACCGGGCCCAGACCGGCTCGCCGGTCGCCTGCAGGCCGTTTTTCGCCAGCCATTCCTCAAGGGCCTTCAAATGACGCCGGTAGCGCTCGTCACTCCAGGTCCCGCCATACCGGACCACCGCCACCCGTTGCGCGGGAACTTCCCGGATGGTTACCGCCGGATCGGTTGGCAAGGGCAGCGTTTCCGGCGTGAAGCCCGATGGCATCATGAAGCTGACGACCCACTGATTCGAACTCGCCCGCTGGCCAACCGGAGCGGTCATCGCGATTTTACGGCCAGCCGACTGCTGCCCGACCGGGGCGGTCATGGCGATTTTCTCCTGCTGGCGGTTTGCACCGGAAATGTATTTGAACAGCCGCCGGAATGCCGTATTGCCGGCATCCTCGAACGATCCATCCACCAGCGTCTCGGCCAGGAGGTAGGACTCGTAATCCCGGACCTCGAACGGGGCATCCTTCCGAACCTCTTTGTAGGCCGCCTCTTCCGTTGCCATTACCCGCACACTCCCTCCAACAAGCACCGCCATCGCGATCCGCATCCCTGTTTTCATCGCCACCTCCTGTTTCCCGCCAGTCTACGCGTCCAATGCGATCCTATCAATCCGCAAATCCGGAAAGACTTCCGCTTGCAGAGCAGGGCGACTGCCCTTATGATGACTGCCTGAAGGTCAATAGACCGGAGCCCGTGTGGCCCGGTACGGGAACAGGAGATCAACATGGACTGCATTTTCTGCAAGATCGTCGCGGGCGGGATTCCCGCCGTACGCCTTTATGAGGACGAACAGACGCTGGCATTCATGGATATCGCGCCGGTCGTCAAGGGGCATGCGCTGGTTATTCCAAAAGCCCATTTCGATCCGCTCACCGCCACCCCCCCCGCCTTGCTGGCCGCCTGCATCGCCACGGTCCAGCGCATCGCACAGGCGCAGATGACGGCGATGAAGGCGGACGGTGTCAATATCCACCAGGCCAACGGGGCCGCCGCCGGACAGGTGGTCCCCCATCTTCATTTCCACATCATCCCCCGCTTCCACGGCGACGGGCACCACTGGAACTGGCATGGCGGACGCTACGAGTCCACCGAGGAGATGACCCGACTCGGCGAGCGCCTGCGCAACGCCGTCCTGTCTGCCAAATGACACCCCTGCTCAACTATGAATAACGCCATGACAAAACTGCAAGCGATCCGCGAGAAGGATCCGCGCTACGATATCGAGGCCTATCTTTTCATCCGGGAGGCGCTGGAATTCACGTCCAAGACGCTCAAGAAACCGCAGACGGGGCCGCTGCACCACGTCACCGGTCGCGAGCTGGCCGAAGGCGTGCGCGATCTCGCCCTGCAGCAGTTCGGCCCGCTGGCGTTCAAGGTGCTCAGCACCTGGGGGATCCGCCGTACCGAGGACATCGGCAGTATCGTGTTCAATCTCGTTGATGCCGGCGAGCTCGGGAAAACCGCGGAAGACAAGCACGAGGACTTCGCCGACGGCTATGACTTCCACGACACGTTTGCAACCCCGTTCCTTGCCAGGAACCCCCCTTCTTCAAGCGAAACCCCATCACCATGAACACGACCGGAGATAGTTCCATGAATACACGCATGATCAACCCGCTGGTTGCCGCCGCCCTGCTCCCGCTTGCCGCCGG
>CAZGBW010000185.1:0-5863 GCA_964523995.1 uncultured Victivallales bacterium
AGCTTCTCGTTCGCCACGACGGCACCGATCGGATACCCGCTGCCGAGGCCCTTGGCGAGCGTGAACGCATCAGGCTCGACCCCGAAATTCTGGTACGCGAACCACATTCCGGTACGCCCCATGCCGCACTGCACCTCGTCGCACAGCATCAGCAGGCCTTTCTCGTCGCAGAGTGCCCGCACGCCAGCGAAGAAATCAGGATCCGCCATGACCACGCCGCCCTCGCCCTGCACGGCTTCGAGCATGATGGCCACGGTCTTGTCGGTCACCAGGGCCTTCACCGACTCCAGATCGTTGAACGTCGCATGCACAAAGCCCTCCGGCATGGGATCAAACCCCTTCTTGACCTTCTCCTGGCCGGTCGCGGACGCCGTGGCCAGCGTCCGTCCATGAAACGAGTTCTGCATGCAGATCACTTCATACCGGCCCTGCTCATGACCCCAGAGGCGGGCAAGCTTGATCATGCCTTCATTGGCCTCCGCCCCGGAATTGCAGAAAAAGCACTTCCCATGCAGGGAAAGATCGGAAAGCCGCTTTGCAAGCAGGCCCTGGTTCTCGTTATAGTAGAGATTGGACACATGCACCAGCTCGGCCACCTGCGCCTGTACGGCCGCCACCACCGTCGGATGCGAATACCCTACATTGAGAACCGAGATTCCCGCGGCGAAATCAAGGTAGACCTTACCGTCGGCGTCCCAGACCTTGGTGCCGCGGCCCTTGACCAGAGCGATATCCTGGGAGTAGGTCGTCATTACATATTTTCCATACAACGCTTTGATTTCTTCTGTCCTGCTCATTTTCCCGGTCCTCTCAATTTTTCCCGCCTGCGTTTCCGCAAACAGCAGTTCTCACATTACCCTCACGGCCACGCCTGAAATCCCTATCCGTTGCCAGACGCGACAATTTCCGTCCCTACCCCCTTATCGGTGAACATCTCCATCAGCAGCGAATGAAACATCCGTCCATCGATCATATGCACTTTGCGCACCCCCGCCTCGAGCGCCTCGATGCAGCTCCGGATCTTCGGCAGCATCCCGCCCGACACGACCCCCTGCTCCACCAGCCGTTCGATCTCATCCAGGCGCAAGGTGGATATCAGCGACGAGGGATCCCGCGGATCGCGCAGCAGGCCGGGCACATCCGACAGGAATGCCAGCTTCCTGGCCTTCAGGGCCTTGGCCAAGGCAGCTGCCGCCACATCCGCATTGATGTTATGCAGCTGCCCCTGCGGACCGATCCCAAGCGGCGTGATAACCGGGATCAGCCCCTCGGCCAGCATCGCGTAAACCGGCCCCGTCCGGACCTCTCCCGGCTCGCCAACGAATCCCCAGTCCAGCGTCTCCCCCGTGACCGCATCCACCTCCGTCATCCGCGTCACGTGGAAAATATCATCCCCGTGCAAGCTGCGGGCAGGGGCACCCTTATGATTCAGGAGCCTGACGATGCGCGGGTTGATATCGGTCTTCAGAACCCGTTCCACAACCTCCATGGATCGTTCGCACGTCACCCGCAGTCCGCGCACAAACGAGGACGCGATACCCGCCTCCTCCATCCCTCGCGTGATCTCCTTGCCTCCCCCATGCACGACAACCACCTTCATCCCGACGCATTCCATGAAGGTAATATCATCCAGCACGCTTTCCACATGCGCCGGGTCCTCCATCGCGCTGCCACCGAACTTGACCACCACAATGGCATTCCGGAATCGTTGAATATAAGGCAGTGCCTCAATCAGAACCGCCGCTTTCCTGCTGATTTCTTCCATGCTTGCCGCACCCCGCCCCAACCGTATTGAACACCGCCGGCCGTTCCGCCAGCTTACGTCATATATTCCGCATTGATCCGCACATACTCATAACTGCAGTCACAGGTATACACCGTGTCGCTTGCCACGCCGAGGTTCAGATCCACGTGGATCTCGAACGTCTTGCGGGCGAAAACCGCCGCCAGGTCCTTGAATCCCACCTCCGCCACCATCTGCCCGCCGCGCACCGCCGCCAGTTCATCAAAGGAGATGTCCACACGATCCGGGTCCACCGCGGCACCACTGTAGCCAACCGCGCAGATCACCCGGCCCCAGTTCGGGTCGCCTCCGAACCAGGCGGTTTTGCATAACATCGAGTTCGCGATCGCCTTGGCCGCCAGCGTCGCATCCCGGGGGGTTCGCGCCCCGCTCACGGTGATGGTCACAAAACACGTGGCCCCTTCCCCGTCGCGCACGATCCGCTGCGAAAGCTCGCGGGCTACCGTTTCGACCGCCCCGTGGAATACCGGCCACTCCGGATGCGATTCCCGCAGCGGGGGCACGCCATCCATCGCCATCCCGTTCGCGAGGATCAGCAGCGTATCGTTGGTGCTCTGATCGCCGTCCACGGTGATCCGGTTGAACGTGACCTCCGCCACGCCGGCGATGCAGCGTTGCAGCGCCCCCGCCTCTACCGCCGCATCCGTCGTGATGAACGCCAGCATGGTCGCCATGTTCGGGGCTATCATCCCAGAGCCCTTCGCCATCCCGCCGACACAGACCCGGCGTCCACCGATCTGAACAGACACGGCACACTGCTTATCCACCGTATCGGTCGTCATGATCGCCCGAGCCGCCGCCGCCCCTCCGGTCGCACTGAGCACTTCGGCGGCGACATCCAGACCGGCAATGATCTTCTCAACCGGCAGTTTCTTCCCGATCGTTCCTGTCGAGCAGACCAGCACCTGGCTTGCAGCGATCCCCAGCATCGACGAGGCACCATCCGCCACGGCACGTGCACGCGCCATCCCATCCGCCCCGGTGCAGGCATTGGCGCAGCCGCTATTGATCACCACGGCCTGCGCAAGCCCGCCCGCCACGACATCGCGGCACAGCTTCACCGGGGCCGCCTGCATCACGTTCGTCGTAAAGACGCCGCCCGTGACCGCGGGAACATCCGAGACCAGCAGCGCCAGGTCCGGCGCATTCGCCTTCAATCCCGCGCACACCCCGGAGGCCTTGAACCCGAGGGCCGCCGTCACCCCGCCATTGTCATTTTCAATCCATTCCATACTCACCTGGACCACTCCCGAAAAACGTAAAAAAACATCCGGAACTATCTGTCATTCCACGGCGGAAGTCGAATAGAAAACAGCCGTTACCGCAGAAAAATCCGTCAGGGATCCCGAGCAACCCGCCAGCCACCTTGCCACCGCCGCCCGCTCAACGCCGCGGACTGCTTCGACGGGCGCCGCTGCCCCGGCTTCCCATCGGAGAACGGCCGCCACCCTGGCCGCTGCGCGGCGGGCGCACATAGGCAGGCCCGATTGCCGACGGCAGGGGTTTCAACAGGACATCCTCGGGATAAAGACAGGCCAGGGACTCGCCCATGTACTTCTCGATATCTGGAATTCCAAACGATTCATCCTCGCAGGCGAAGGACACGGCCGTCCCCTCCGCGCCAGCCCGGCCGGTTCTGCCAATCCGGTGCACGTAGTCCTCCGCCTCATAGGGAAGATCGAAGTTGACGACATGGTCAATGGCATCCACATGCAGTCCGCGCCCCGCCACATCCGTGGCAACAACCGTCTTGACCTTGCCGGACCGGAAATCATCCAGGACCCGCATGCGTTTCTTCTGGTCCACCGAACCGGAAAGAACCTCGCACTCAATCCCGTAGCGCTTCAATTCAAAGGCAATGCGGTCCGTCTGGTCCCGCCGGTTGGCAAACACCAGCACCCGTCCCATGTTCGGACGCTTCAGCAGGTTATAAAGCACCGTGAATTTCTCCTGTGCCCTCACCATGTAGACAAGCTGCTTGACGGTATCCACCGCCACATGATCCGGCTCGATCTCGACCACATGCGGATCCGGCATCCACTGCGAGGCCAGGCGCATGACATCATCCGAAAGCGTTGCACTGAACAGCAGCGTCCGGCGGCGCTCTTTCGGCGGTGTATACCGGATGATCGCCTTGACATCCGGTATAAATCCCATATCCAGCATCCGGTCGGCCTCGTCAATCACCAGCACCTCGACCTCACTGAGGTCCAGCGTCCCCTTCCTCCGGAAGTCCAGTAAGCGGCCCGGCGTGGCCGCGATCAGGTCCACCGGTTTCTGGAGAAGTTCACGCTCCTGCCGGTCGTAATCCGCACCCCCGTAGACGGCAAGACTGTTCATTCCACAGTACTTGCCGATGTCCTCCGCATCACGCGCAATCTGGATCACCAATTCGCGGGTCGGAGCCAGGATCAAGGCCCGCGGCCGTCCGCAGGGACGATCGGCCGGCGGCGGATTCTGCAGGAACTGCTTAAAGGTCAAGATCAGGAATGCCGCCGTCTTGCCGGTGCCGGTCTGCGCTTTTCCCGCCACATTGTGACCCTCTGCAACCTCTTGAAGCACTCGGGCTTGAATCGGTGTGCAGTACTGGAATCCGAGATCCGCAACGCCGTGCAGGATGCTCTCCGGCATATCAATATCGTGGAAACGCACCTTGCCCTCGGCGGGGGCGACGACATAATCCGCCACCGACCAGGTTGCAGCCGCCGGAACAGGGACGCCCACCGGCTCCTGCCGCACGTCTTCCACAGCCCCCGGTGCGGTGGCAGCAGAACCACTTCCGCCAGCGGCACCCCGCCCACGCCCGCGCGAGCGGCGCCGACCGGAACCGGAAACCGAGGAAGAGGCCGATTGCCCGGCAACGGGGCCCGGATCACCCCCGGCACGACGCGCTGCCGGCGCACGCTCTGCGGGATCCCTTTCCGCGACAGCCCCTCGTGATTGAGGGGCATGGCGTGAGTCAGGGGCACGGCGAGGACGACTGTGCGACGGCGATTTCCGGGACTCGGCGTCCGACGCAACCCCGGTATGCGCTCTCGTTACGCGGGGAACAGGATCCCCTGGGCGCCACAGCTCCGTAGCAGCCCCTTTTGCAACGGCACCACTGCCAGGAACCGGGCGATCCGCCGGACCCTTGAGCGACGACCGTGATGAACTCTCCGCACGACCGGCAGCATCAACACCGCTGATTCTGCGAGTTAATTTTCCGGCCAGCTTCTTAATCAATCTGATGGGCATATACCGACGCCTGTCCTCCCCCGCCGGCCTCCTCACACCCGTCAAGCTGTAGAAAGATACGGCGTGAAAAATCCGTTTACCGCTTGGAGAACTGGAAGCGCTTGCGGGCTCCCGGCTGACCGGACTTCTTCCGTTCCTTCATACGCGCATCCCGCGTGAGACAGCCACTGTTCTTGAGAACTTCGCGCAGGGAGGCATCCGCCACCGTCAGCGCACGCGCCAATGCATGGCGAAGCGCACCGGCCTGCCCGGCCATCCCGCCGCCCTTGATGGTCGCCGCGATATCGAACTTCTCAACCATGTGCGTCAACTGCAGCGGCTGCACGATATACTGTAGCAGCGCCTCGCTCGGGAAATATTCCTTCAACGCCCGCTTGTTCACTTTGCAGACACCAGTCCCCTCCATGAGGTTGACCCTGGCCACTGCCGTTTTCCGCCTGCCCGTTGCACTGATAAACTCAACTTTTTCTGCCACCGCATGCTCCCTTGAAGTACTGGGTTGTTGCCCTGCTCTTATTATAACTGCACCTTACTCGGCTGCTGCGCCTCGTGAGGATGTCCGGCTCCCGCATAGACCTTGAGCCGCGAGAACATCCGGCGGCACAGCGTGTTGTTCGGAAGCATACCCTTCACCGCCGCCTCGATCATCCGCTCCGGATGCTTCTCGCGCACGACCGACGCCTGCGTCTCGCTATAGCCACCGCGCCATCCGGTGTAGCGGGCGTAGGTCTTGTTCTCCTCCTTGTTGCCCGTCAACTTGACCTTGTCGGCATTGACAACCACGACAAACGCCCCGGTATCCACGTGCGGCGAGAAAATGGG
>CAZGBW010000186.1:0-5862 GCA_964523995.1 uncultured Victivallales bacterium
CACGCACCGCCAGGAAGTTCACCCACGTGCGCAGGGCGTAGCCGGAGACCTTCAGGTTCTCCTCGGAGAAGTTGCCGCCATCGCCGCCGGAGGGGTGCACGCCGTCGTCGGAGATCAGCGTCTTGTCCCAGGCATCGCCCGGCTGGCGCTTCATGATTTCCGCGTAGTAGTCCACCAGAGGGACATTCAGTTTCTTCGCCAGGTCGCGGATGATGGTGTTGGTCTTCTCCACGCCGGCCATGCAGCCGCGTTTCGGCGGGATGGTGTTGAGGATCGGGATGCAGTTGGCATCCATGATCATCTTCAGCAGCTTCTCCAGATTGGGGCCGTAGGAATCGGCAGGCCCGTTCGGCCCCGTGTCATTGGTGCCGATCATGACGATGGCGGTCTCGGGGTTCTCGCGCTTGAGCACGGCCGGCACGGCCTCCAGCAAGTGGCCGACGGTCCAACTCGACATGTTCGCATGCTCGGGCCCCTTGGCGCGCATGCCCTTGAGCGTGTCGCGCCAGCGCCGTTCCGGCCGCTTGGGAAAACCGTCGTCACCGGTCAGGAACGTATCCGGCTCCATCCACCCCACCGGCACCCAGAACGCCATCGAGTAGGTGATGGAGTCGCCGAACTGGGCCACGTAGCCGGGGTTGCCATCGAACCCCCCGTTCACCTTCTTCATGGATTCGAGCCAGTACGGCGCTTCCGCCGCCCGCGCCGTCAGCGTGCCCGCTGCCAGGGACATACTAGCCACCAGCACCGTGAAGACCTTCAACATGATTCGTTTCATCATCCGCTCCCTTTCTTGTTTCTCAACCTGATAGACATATAACATAGGCAAACTATATAGAATCCGATTGACTGTCAAATATAAAAAGGGGTCTTCCGCAGAATCTGTGGATGGCTTCGCGTTTTTCCGATCCATGCCGGATGGGAGGTCAGGGGGCGGAGTTCAGGAATGAATCGCGCTTGCCGCGCTGCCGTGCCGGAGCAATACCGGCACGGCGGGGGGCCCTATTTCGCCCCCGTGTCGCGCGTGCCCGCCGAACGGCGCGCAAACTGCAGCGCCCCGTTCGCTTCCGTGACATTGATGACCCCGCGCTCCTTGATGTCCCCGCGCAGGATGGCTTCCGCCAGCGGATCCTCCAGATACTTCGAGATGGCCCGCCGCAACGGACGCGCCCCCATCTGCCGGTTGAACCCGTTGGACATCAGGAATGCCTTGGCCTTCTTCTGGAGATGCAGGCGCCAGCCGCGCACGGCGATCCGGTCCCGGACTTTGTTGAGTTCAAGCTCCAGGATCTGCTCGACATCCGCATGGGTCAGCTCGCGGAAGACAATGACTTCATCAATCCGATTCAGGAATTCAGGCTTGAATGACCGTTTCGCGGCCTCCAGCATCCGGTTGCGGAGCTGGTCGTAGTTCGCCGTCTCGGTGACATCGCTGAAACCGAGCCCCCCGGACATCGTGCCGGTGCCGTGCCCCAGGTTCGAGGTCAGGATCACGACCGTATTGCGGAAATCAATCTGCCGGCCCACGCTGTCGGTCAGCCGCCCCTCCTCCAGGATCTGCAGCAGCATGTGCATGACATCCGGATGCGCTTTCTCCACTTCGTCGAAAAGCACCACGGAATACGGACGGCGGCGCACCCGCTCGGTCAACTGGCCACCCTCGTCATGGCCCACATACCCGGGCGGCGAGCCGATCAGGCGCGACACATTGAACTTCTCCATGTACTCCGACATGTCAATCTGGATGAGGGCCTCCTTGTCGCCAAAGACCAGTTCCGAAAGCGCCTTGGCCAGCATGGTCTTTCCAACGCCGGTCGGTCCGAGAAAAATAAACGATCCGATCGGACGTCGCGGATCCTTCAGGTCCGCCCTGGAACGTCGCAGCGCGCGCGCGATGGAACTGACCGCGTCGCGCTGGCCGATCACCATCCGCTCGAGATCTTTCTCCAGGTTGAGCATGCGGGCCAGTTCACGGCCTTCCATCCGCTGCAGCGGCACGCCGGTCCACTTCGAGACCGTCTGCATGATGATGTCCTCCGTCACCCGCAGGGACTCCCCGTCGCGCGAGGTTTTCCAATCCGCCACCGTCTTGTCCAGGATCTCCCGTTCCTTGCGTTCCTGGTCGCGCAGTTCCGCCGCCTCCTCGAACCGCTGTTCCTTGATGGCCAGGTCCTTGGCCACGCGCACCGTCTCGATCGCCGACTCCTGCTGGCGCAGGTCGGGAGAACGGGTCGAGGAGAGAATCTGCACACGCGCACCGGCCTCATCAATGATGTCAATCGCCTTGTCGGGAAGATGGCGGCCCGTCAGGTAACGGTCGGAAAGCCTCGCTGCCGCCTCCAGCGCATCCTCATCGTAGCGGACCCCGTGATGCTGCTCATAGCGCGAACGCAGGCCCTTGAGGATGGCAATCGTCTGTTCCACGTTCGGAGCCTCCACCCGTACCGTCTGGAAACGCCGCTCCAGCGCCGCATCCTTCTCGATATGCTTGCGGTATTCGTCCAGCGTCGTGGCCCCGACACACTGCAACTCCCCGCGCGAAAGTGCCGGCTTGATGATATTGGAGGCGTCCATCGTGCCTTCCGCGGAACCCGCGCCGACTATCGTGTGCAGCTCGTCAATGAACAGGATGATATTGCCTGCACGCCGGATCTCATCCATGACGGCCTTGATCCGCTCCTCAAACTGCCCGCGGTATTTGGTGCCGGCGATCATCAGCGCCATATCCAGCGTGATCACCTTGCGATCACGCATGCTCTCCGGGACATTCCCGGCGGCCACCCCCTGTGCAAGCCCCTCCACCACCGCCGTCTTTCCGACGCCGGCCTCGCCCAGCAGGACCGGATTGTTCTTGTTGCGCCGGCACAGGATCTGGATCACGCGCTCAAGCTCGGCCTCCCGTCCGATCACCGGATCCAGCTTGCCCTCCCGCGCCAATGCCGTCAGATCCCGTCCGAAGGCATTCAGGGCCGGCGTCTTGACTTCCTTGGCCCGGCGCTCCCCCTCCTCGGCCCGGTCCTCCTCGGAAGGCTCGAAATTCGGATCCAGCTCGCGCATGATCTCCTGCCGGGCCTTCTCGACGTTTATATTCAGATTCCGCAGGACCTGCGCCGCCACGCCTTCGCCCTCTCGCAGCAGCCCCAGCAGTATATGCTCGGTCCCCACATACGTATGGCTCAGCGCCTGCGCCTCCGCCACGGCCAGCTGCAGGACCTTCTTCGCGCGGGGGGTGAACGGGACATTCCCCTCCACCTTGGTCTGCGGCCCCTGGCCAACCGCGCTCTCGACCTGAAGACGAACCGCTTCCAGCGAGACCCCGAGACGCTCCAGGACGGTGACGGCGACCCCCTCGCCCAGGGCAATGACCCCCAGCAGGAGATGCTCCGTGCCGATGTAGGGGTGATTGAAGCGATCGGATTCCTTGCGTGCCAGATTGATCACCTGCTGTGCACGCGGCGTGAAATTATTGAAATTGCTCATATGCTCCCGTCTGTTCCACTCCCGTTAAAACCCGGCGGATGCAGCCGGCGCGGAACCCATCGCGTTCCGCCTCCGAGAGCACCCGTTTCGCCTCCCGCTGCAAATGGCCAGGCTGGATACGCAGCATCGCATCCTCCAGGCGCGACTCATCCGTCCCCGACACCATACCAAACTCCAGCCCCAGCCGCAACCCGGCGATGATATCCATCGCCTCCCCGGCGCTCAGCAGGCGTGCATACGAGAAAACACCGAACACCCGGCCGACATGATCGGCCAGCCGTGGCTCGGCCAGTTCCAGCAGGCGGCGGCGCGCATGGTGCTCAAGCTGCACGAGCGTGCGGACCATGTCCTCCAGCCGTGCCAGGGTTTCGGACTCGCTGACGCCGAGGGTTGTCTGGTTTGAAATCTGGTAAAGGCCTCCGAACGCATCGGACCCCTCCCCGAATGCCCCGCGCACCGCGAATCCGGTCCGGGTCAGCCCCTGCACGACCTGTTCGGCCTCCCCTGTCAGCCTCAATCCGGACAGATGCATCATCACGCTCGCCCGCATCCCGGTACCGACATTGCTCGGACAGGCGGTCAAATATCCCAGCGTCGGGGAAAAGGCATAGGTGAGATGCCGTTCAAGCCCCGTGTCCAGGCGATCCAGGGCCGCCCAGGCGCGCCGCAGCTCAAGGCCGGGCTGCAGCACCTGCAGTCTCAGGTGGTCTTCCTCATTGATCATCACGGATAACCGCGCCTGCCGATCGTACACCACTCCCGCGCCGGCCCCGCCCGACGCCAGTTCCGGACTGATCAGATGCCGCTCAATCAACACGTCCCGGTCGATGGCATCGAGCGCATCAACCAGGACGGACACCGGACGATCCAGCAGCGGCTCTTCCAGCAGCAGCTTGCTGAGATGCTCGAATACACGCCGGCGCTCGCGTCCACCCGCCCAGCCGGGAAACGCAGCCCCATGCAGATTGCGCGCCAGACGGATGCGGCTGCTGATCACAATCCCGCGCGCAGGGCTTTGCCCCCCCGCCGGCCCGCCCCGGCCATCCCCGGCAGCCACCGTATCCCCCACGGCATTCCTGTTGTCTTCGCGCCTCGGCATCCGCATCCCCCCAGCCTTCAATCTTGGCCGTCCACCGGCGGCGGCTCCGCCGACTCCAGGCAGTTTTTCGCCAGTTCGAGAACCCGGATCCGGTCACGCAGGCCGGCAGCCTCCTCGTACGCTTCCTTCTGGATCGCCCCGTCCATCTGCGACTTCAGCCCGTTCAACTCCTTACGCACGTCTTCCCGCACCGGATGCTTGCCCTTGTGCCCGACCGACCGCTGCATCGAGACGATCACCGGCTCCAGAAGGGCGGCGAAGGTCTCATAGCACCGGCCGCAACCGAGGCGCGAGGTCTTCCGGAAATCCGCCGCGCGCATGTGGCAGCCAGGACAACTCACGCCCGATGCCCCGGCATCCGCCTCGCGGGGCCCGCCGCCGCCGGGGCCCGCCGCAAACGGGAACAACCCGCCGTCCATCAGCAGCCCGGCCAGGTCCTCGGGCGATTTGAACCCTTTCTGCGCCGCGCATTCCCCGCAGAGATGCGCCTCGCGGACCGCACCGTCCGCGATCTGCTTGACCTCGATACAGGCCTCGTTCACATGACAGAGTTCACATTTCATCGCACCCGCCTACCGGAATCCTCCCGCGACGCCGTCCTACCGGTTGATCGGATACCCGTTCGCATTCGCATACGCACGGTATCGGGCAATCAGGCGGTTGGTCACGGGCCCGGGCACTCCTTCACCGATACGGCGCCGGTCTATATTGACCACCCCGATCACCTCGGCCGCCGTTCCGGTCAGGAACACCTCGTCCGCCGTGTACAGGTCGTAGCGGCTCAACCGCGTCTCGCGCACTTCAAGGCCCTCTTCCACCGCCAGCCGCATGACCGCGTCGCGGGTGATCCCCTCCAGAAGGCCCTCGTTGACCGGGGGCGTACGCAGGGTATTGCCACGCAGCGCGAAAATATTGTCGCCGGTCGCCTCGGCCACGGCCCCCTGCGCATTGAGCATCACCGCTTCCATGCAACCGGCGTTGATCGCCTCGATCTTGGCCAGGATATTATTCAGGTAGTTCAGGCTCTTGATCCGCGGATTGACCGCCTCCGCCAGGTTCCGGACCGTGCCGACGGTGACAATCGAGAGCCCTTCGCGGTACAGCTCCTTCGGATAAAGCTGGATATCGGCGCAGATGATGATCACCTGCGGGGTCTTGCAAAGATACGGATTGAGACCCAGCGTGCCCACGCCCCGCGTCACGACCAGGCGGATGTAGCCGTTGTCCGTGCCGTTCTCACGGCAGGTCAGCGCAACCGCCTCCATGAGATCCTCGCGCGTCAT
>CAZGBW010000187.1:0-1516 GCA_964523995.1 uncultured Victivallales bacterium
GGTGGTGGGCGGCGAGGGACTCGAACCCCCGACCACCTGGGTGTAAACCAGGTGCTCTAACCAACTGAGCTAGCCGCCCTGCAAATGTGAGCGAACGATAGAGTAAAGAGGTTGAATGTCAAGGGCATTCGGTTTTCACCGATATTAGTGACAACCGATTTTGCCCTAGGTTGTGCCTTGGGTTGTGCTTGCATTTGCGTTAGGGTCTTGTAATCGTTTTGGTATGAAAACGATGATTCACGCTTTTTTCACCGGGAATGTGTCGCTTCCGCCGGAAAAGCGATTCTATACTCATAACACCCCCCCGACAACGCGGCGGCGCGGTATATTCTGGCTCTTACTGATGGCGGTTGGAACCGTTTTAGGGGCGCAGACGCCTGTGGAGGCTACGGGTGGCGTTGTCATGCGTCCTGGTCCCCCGGCATTGCTGACCTATACGTTGGTGGATGCGTTCTGCCAGACTAATACGGATGCGGTCAATATGGGCGAAACCCCGTGGCCATTTGAATGATCGGGGGCTGTCAGGGTCAGAATACCAGCCTCGCTTCGCGTCAGGCTGCCTGCGGCCATAATGAGAATTGCTGTCGCGCCAGGAGTCTGCCAGCCCCTTCTACGCTGGGACTGCCACGCCAGGTGGCCGGGTGACCGGACCGGTTCACGCGCGGGCGGCGTGGCGTTTGGCGGACTCGACGGTGTTGACCATCAGCATGGTGATGGTCATGGGGCCGACGCCGCCGGGCACGGGGGTGATCAGCGAGGCCTTCGCGCTGACGCCGTCAAAGTCCACATCGCCAACCAGCCGGAAGCCGCTCTTCCGCGAGGCATCCTCCACGCGGTTGACGCCGACATCGATCACCACCGCGCCGTCCTTGACCATGTCCGCCGTCACGGTGTTCGGGCGTCCGGCAGCCACAATCAGGATGTCGGCCTGGCGGGTGAACGAGGCCATGTCACGGGTGCCGGTATGGCAGATGGTGACGGTGGCATTGGCGTGTTCGCGCTTCTGCAGCAGCATGTTGGCAACGGGTTTGCCGACGATATTGCTGCGACCGACGACCACGACGTGCGCGCCGGCGATCTTGACGCCGCTGCGGGCCAGGATCTGGACGACACCGTGGGGGGTGCAGGGCATGAAGCACTCCTGCCCGATGACCAGGCGTCCGACATTGGCCGGTGTGAATCCGTCCACATCCTTTTCCGGGCGGATGGTGCCGATGACCGTGTCCTCGTTGATGTGTTTCGGCAGCGGAAGCTGCACGAGAATGCCGTGAATGCGCGGGTCGTTGTTCATGCGCTCGACGAGGGCAACCAGTTCGGCTTCCGTGGTCGAGGCCGGCAGGCGGTTATCGTCGGAGAAGATGCCAGCTTCCTCGCAGGCCTTCTCCTTGGCGGAAACATAGGAGGAAGAGGCGGGATCAAGGCCGACGAGGATGACGCCGAGGCCGGGGATAATGCCCCTGGCGCGCAGGGCGGCGACATCGGCCTTCAGTTCCTCGCGCATCTGTGCCGCGACCTG
>CAZGBW010000187.1:1616-5821 GCA_964523995.1 uncultured Victivallales bacterium
GCCCTTCACTTTACCGGTATTCACGTCCACGTCAATCCCGCGATACGCCGGGTTGGAGGCGGTGCCAGGCATGAGCTTGATCGAGCCGGAAACCGGGACGATGAACCCGGCCCCCTTGAAGACCAGAATGTCCTCAACCGGCAATGTCCATCCCCTGGGGCGTCCCTTGAGCGTCGGCTCGTGCGAGATGCTGAGGTGCGTCTTGACCATGCAGGTGCCGAGCCTGGCCGCATCCGGATCCGCCTCCAGCGCCTTGATTTTCGCCAGAGCCGCCTCTGTATAGGTGACGCCGTCGGCACCGTACACCTCGCGGGCGATCAGCGCAATGCGCTCGCGCTGCGGCAGGTCGAGCTCGTACAGGAATTTGAAGTGGTTGGGTTCGTTCGCGGCCTTGATCACGCATTCCGCCAGTTCCCGCGCGCCTTCACCCCCCTTGAGCCAGTGCTCGGACACCGCGCAGAGTGCGCCGTTCGCCTCCGCGATCCTGCGGATGCAGGCGACTTCCGCCGGGGTGTCGGTGTAGAAGCTGTTAATGCAGACCACGGGGCGGACCCCGCTTTTCAGGACCGTTTCGATATGTGCAATCAGGTTCGCGCACCCTTTCTCGACCAGGCCCAGGTTCTCCTGGGTGTAAGCGATATCGAGCGGGGCCCCCGGCTTGACGGCGGGACCGCCGCCGTGCATCTTGAGCGCCCGGACGGTGGCGACAATCACCACGGCGTCGGGCCTGAGTCCCGAGAAGCGGCACTTGAGATTCCAGAACTTCTCGAAGCCGATATCCGCGCCGAATCCGCTTTCCGTGACGTGGTAATCGGCCAGTTTCGTGCCGACCAGGTCGGCGATGATCGAGTTCTGGCCGATGGCGATATTGGCGAAGGGACCGGCGTGGACGAGCACGGGCTGCCCCTCGACGGTCTGGAGCAGGGTGGGGTTGAGCGCGTCCACCATCCAGGCGGTCATCGCGCCATCCACCTCGAGGTCGGCCGTGGTGACGTCCTTGCCGGCGCGGCTCTTCGCCACGACGATTTTCCCGATCCGCTCGCGCATGTCCTTGAGACTCGTGGTCACGGCCAGAATGGCCATCAGCTCGCTGCCCACGGCAATCATGAATCCGGAGTCCATTTCCAGTCCGTCCATCTCGCTGCCCTTGCCGATGGTGATGTGGCGCAGTGCCTGGGCGCAGAAGTCGATGACCCATTTGAACTGCACGTTGGCCGGATCGATATCGAGTCGCTTGAGACCGCTTTTCGCGAGACGCGCGTCGTCGTAGTTGGCTTCGTGCTGCATCCGGGAGGTCAGCGCCACCATGCCCAGGTTGTGGGCGTTGATGATGGCGTTGATGTCGCCGGTCAGGCCCAGCGAGAACGGGGCCAGGGGGATGCACTGGGCGAGACCGCCACCGGCGGCGCTGCCCTTGACGTTGAACGTCGGTCCGCCGCTGGGCTGGCGGATGGCGCCGATGGCGCGCTTACCGAGGAAACTCAGGCCTTCAACCAGCCCCATGGTGGTCGTGGTCTTGCCCTCGCCGAGAGGCGTTGGCGTGATGGCGGTCACATCAATGTACTTGCCCGCGGGCTTGTCCTTCAGGCGCTCGAGCACCTTCATGTAGTCAATCTTGGCGAGTTGCCGCCCCATGGGGATGATTTCATCCGGCAGCAGACCGGCCTCCTCGGCAACCTGCCGGACCGGCTTCATCGTGGTTTCCGCAATTTCGGCAATCTGCCAGTCCTTGAGTTTGGTCGGGTCGAGTTTCATTGTTGCACCGCTTTTGGTTGGGGATTACGATTAGGATTACGATTACGATTTAGGATTGGGAGTTGGGGCTATCTCCAGATTTCCTTGAGCAGGGGATACTGGCTCTTGAAGCCAAGCAGGGCAAGATACAATCCGTAGTCCGGGTAGTATTCCTGGAGTTTCCCGAGGTTCTCGATGGGATCGTAAGGGGTGTCTTCCGGAATCTCGTAGCCGACGCATTCGGAAAGCAGGTGCAGCTTCTTCGACATCCAGGCGTCCACCACGACGGGGACGCCGAACTGCTTCAGACCGGCGACCAGCGGGTCGTTGCCGATGACCGGCTGCGTGATGATGTATTCCGCGCCGGCGTTGATCTTGTGCCGCATCCGCTCGAGCTCGTGCTCGGCGGGCTCGTAGGGGTTGAAGGCCACGCCGCAGTGGAACGTGCCCGGGTATGCCTTGTGAATGTATTGCAGCAACTCGACGGAGGTGATCGTGTTGCAGTCCATTCCAAGGCTTTCGGGGGTCAGCTTGGACAGCCGCTCGCTGCCGTCGCCCGAGAGGGTCAGCAGGTATTTCGCCCCCATGTCGGCAGCGGTGGTCAGGATCTCATCGAGATTCTCGCGGGTGTGAAACGTGTTCAGGTGGATGACCAACTGCTCGGGGTTGACCGGCAGCTTGAACTCCGGGATGACCTCGGTCGCCTGGAAACTCAGATGTCCCATCGGATTATCGGTGATGCAGGCGACATAGCCCGCCTCGATGACCTTCGTGTACTTCTCGCAGAAGGCTTCCAGGTCGGCCTCCAGTTTCTCGCTGTTCTGCTTCGGTGTCAGGATCTCGATATGGAATAGTTTATTCTCAATATGGTGCTGCATAACGCTCATGCTCCTTTGCGGTGGACAATTGCTGCCAGTGGACGATGCTCCAAAACACGATTCCCATGCTAAGGGTTGCCGCGGTTAAGGTATTGAATATATATGCAATTGTATGGTATGAAGTTGCAATTATGGCTACGGATATCACAAAAACAAAGCTTCTGCGCCTGTTGAAGGGGTTCGGGCAGACATCCGGGCAGGGGGCCGTGTATCATGCCCAGGATGCGGGCGGGGTGCTGATGAACGGGGAGACCTGTGCATTCTGCGCGTATAGCCTGCGTCATCCGGTAACCGGGGCGTACTGTCGATACGCCTGTCACGGGGCGGCGATGCAGACGCTTTCCTCCGGCGAGGCGCATTACCAGCGCTGCTGGGCAGGACTGCTTTACGTGGCCGTGGCGGCATCACCGAAAGGTGCGTACAAGGGGGGGATCGAGTGCGGTGGTTTTTATGCCGAGGGGGAGGCGGAAGAAATCGCGGAGATGGTCAGCGGACGCCTGCGGGCGGTGCCGAATGTGGATCTGGTGCCATTCCTGACGCGGATCAGATCCTTGCGGGAAATCTCGGCCAGCGCCCTGCGCGGGCTGGGGCTGTTCCTGATGGAAAGCACGTTTTCAGAAGGTATCAACTCGAGCCGGATGGTCCAGAGGCAGCACGAGCGGTATGAGCACCAGCGCCGCATTGCCGAGGCGTACGCCACCATGCAGGGGCGTGAAGTGACGCCCCCGGACGTATTGGGCGATACTTACCAGCTGGTCTCCTACCTCCACCGGCGTGACCGCGACGGCGCGATGCAGTTTATTTCCGGGTATCTGGCAAAGCTGCTGCTGGTCAGCCGCTGGAACCTGACGCGCCTGCGGGCGCATGTGAGGGTGCTGGTGGCCGTGATCACCAGTCAGGATATCCTGGAGGGGATGGACTGGGTGGTGGCGACGAGCCGGGAACAGCTGGCCATGGCGCGGATCGAGAAGGCTGACAATGTGGAGCTGATCTGCTCTGAGGTGGCGGATCTGGTGCTGACGCACTTCGGGCGTTTGGAGGCGGAGGATCTCCAGCAGATGCGCCTTTCCGACCGGGTGCTGGCATGGCTGCAGGGGCACTATCATGAGCCGGCGACATTGCACGATGCGGCCCGGGCGGTTGGGGCGAGTGTCTCCGCGGTGGCGCATCGCCTGCCGGTGGAGGTGGGAAAATCCTATGGCCGGCTGCGGCTTGAATTGCGGATTGCAGCGGCGAAGCGCCTGCTGGCGGAGTCCGGCATGGGTATCAGTGAAGTCGCCGAAAGCTGCGGCTTTTCCGATCAGAGCCATTTCACGCGGCTGTTCAAGACGGAGGTCAACCTGACCCCCGGACAATTCCGCGCGCTGCTGGATTTGAACAAGACCGGCGGCCATTGAAACGACAGGAATGGCCACCGTATTTTTATCTGGACATGATCTGGAAACATGGCATGATGACGCTGCTGAGTTACACTTAAAGTTAAATATAGGAGGTCTATCATGGCACACACACTGGTTCCGCTTCCGTACGCCTTCGATGCGCTCGAGCCGCATATCGACGCGCGCACGATGGAGATTCATCACGGCAAGCATC
>CAZGBW010000188.1:0-5809 GCA_964523995.1 uncultured Victivallales bacterium
CCATGGGTTCATCCACAGCGTGACCACCGCCTCGCCCTCGCCCGTCAGCGAGAGCATCAACTCCTCGCCGCGCTGTTCCAGAACCGCCGTAATGCCCCACGCCGCGGCAAGCCCCTTCACAAAAGGAACACTCGCTTCCGGACCTCCGGGGCGAATTACCGAGAGCGTGAAGCTGGATAAATAAGGACGTTCGCACAGTTTTCCAGAGCGTGCTCGCAGGTCATTTTCGATTCTTTCTGTGCGGACATGATCCATTTTTCCCAGTCACCAATAACGATTAACCATTAACTGCTGGCGGCCCTATGGGACGCCAGTGATTATGTTTAGGATTGCTGTGCGATGCTAACGATTTTCCTTTTTACCAGAATGCCAAACGTTTTTCATGATCCTCCCCTATCTTCTTCCCCTTGTTCCCGCCATGCCGGGCTGTCTTCCACCCCGCGGACACTTCACCCGCAGCCAACCAACGGCCTGAGCGCGTGGATAAGGCGGTCTGCAAGTCGCCGGTAACCGAGGTCATTGGGATGCGTTCCATCGATCGTGGCATCGTTGTCGCGGCCAATCAACCCGTCGCTCTCCACATAGTAAAGTCCCCTCACCCCTTTCTCCTGGAGCCGCAGGAAGGCCGTGCGCTGGACCCGGTTCGAGGAACGGTAACGGTCGCGCCGGCTCTTGACGAGAAATCCGTCTTCATAGGGCACGCTATCCACTACCACGATCGGCGTGCGCGGGTGGTCGTTGCGCAGGATCCGGATGGCCGGTGCGAAGCGCTCGGCAACCTCCCCGGCCACCATGTTGGGCAGGCAGTCGATCACGAAAACCCGCGCGTCAAGTTCTGACACCAGCCGCACCATTTCCGGCTCCATCCGGCCGCTCCCGGAGAAGCCGAGGTTGATGACCGGACAGTCGAAATGCCGCTCGATCATGGCCACATGCCCGTTGCCCGGCCTCGATGCACCGCCTGCCTGGACGATGGACGTCCCGTAAAAGACGATCGGCTTGGATCGCGGCGGTTTCGATGGCTTGATCCACGCCCCCCGGGGAATGCCGATCTCAAGCCTCCGGACGCCGCGCGCCGGCAGGTAGAGGAGATACGACTTGCCGGTGGCCGGAATGATATCATTCAGCAGCCGGGAGTCCGGGCCTTTCCCGATCTGCTTCGAGGTGCCGACCCAGGTCCACCGGTCTTTCCACCGGACATACAAGGCCAGCGCGTTCACTCCATGCTGGTTCAGCGCACGCCGCCCGTCGTAGTCGATCCAACGCGCATGAATCATGGAGGCGTTGGTCGCGAACCGCACGGAGAGCCCGGCGGGATGCAGCGATTGCTGCCACGGCTTGGGCGGAATGAGGGCTTTGGCCCGGCGAGGCAACCGCTCGTAGCGCCGGGATTCATCCGGCCAGCCTTTTCCGGCAATCGTCAGTGTTGCCGCATCGTGCCATGTGAACTGATTCGTATTCATGGATGGTCCCCCTTTTTCCCGTCGCGCTGACGGTCTCATTCATAAATACCTTCATTTCGTCTCTTCCGCCACACAGAACAGATGCTTTTCTCCGCGCAGATACAGGCTATCCCCGGCCACAGCCGGAGAACTGTCCACGGCTTCGCCGACATCGCCCTGGCCAAGTTTCTCGTAATGGTCGCCGGCCTTGAAGACATGGGTGAGCCCCTGGCGGGTGGTGGCATACACCTTGTCGCCAACTACAACCGGCGAGGAGTAGAATTCACCCGTCAGTTCCTGCTTCCACAACAGGTTGCCGGTGGCCGCCTGGTAGCACGTCACCTGATCAATGGCCGCAAGGTAAATACGCGTGCCGTCCGAGGCCGGACTGGCTGTGTCCGGCAACCCCTCCCTGGCCTCCCAGCGGATATGCGTCCGGGTGACGTCCCCCGTGCCTCCGCGGCGCACCGCCAATAGGCTGTTGCCGGCCTGCACACCGTAGAGTGTGTCGCCCACGAAAAGCGGGCTGGGGCCAACTTGTCCGCTAATGCCTGCCGCTCGCCACCGTTCTTTCCCGGTGGCCGGATCGAAGGCCCAGAAGCCGGGGCCCGCCAGAAGAACCAGTTCACTCCGTTCACCCGCATGGAGGAACAGCGGCGAGGACCATGTCTCTTCCATGTCCTTGGGCTGGACAGTCCACAGCGTCTTGCCGGTCTTCTTGTCGAGGGCCAGGACCTCCAGTTGTCCGGCGCCGGGATACTGGAGGTAGATCCGCCCGTCTCCGATCACTGGAGACGCAGCAAGGCCAAAGGCACTCTCCGACTTTCCAAGGTTCCGAGACCAGAGCGGCTTTCCGTCCATGTCAAAGACTGCCATGTCGCCCGAGGCAAAGAACGTCACCAGGACCTCGCCGTCCGTTGCCGGCGTGGGGGCGGCATGGCCAACCGAGAGATCCACCTGGATCTCGTCCATCGCAAACCCCCGTTGGCAGGAGACAGTCCTCTCCCACAGGATCGTCCCCTTCAGCCGGTCAACGGCAAACAGGCGTTGCGTCCGGGCGTCCGCCCCCGTGAGGAACAGGCGGTCGCCATGAACAATGGGTGAACTGAGTCCGGGAAGCGGCAGGGGCAGCTTCCAGCGGAGGTTCTTCCCGGTGGCGGCGCTCCATTCCGCTGGTGTCCCGCCGCCAGGCGCGAAGCCGGCGCCATCCGGACCATGGAAGCGGTGCCAAGCCCTGGCCGCCGATGCAGGCGCAGGCGGGCTTGCGACGCCGGAGCCCGATGGCGCAGGCGGGCTTGCGGCAAGGGCAGCGGAGGCCGCAATGGCGAGCAGGCAGCCCGCGAGGGGTCTTGTTTGCGACCGTATTGACCTTGTTGCTCCCATTGTCAATCTGGCCAATAGGATCACTCCCGTCCTTCTCGCCTCCATCGCGTTCATTCCGGCTTGGCCTCCTGACCCAGGCAGAAGAGTACACCCTGGTAGGTCGTGTAATACAACCGCCCATCCGCAAGGGTGATCTCGCCCAGATAGTCGCCTTTCCATTCCGCCGTAATCTTTCCCGTGGCGGCGTCCATGCGGATCACGGAGCCCTTGGCGCCGAGGAATATCTCCCTGCCGCCCGGTCCCACCACCGGCTGGAGGATGGGATGATTGCCCTTGTACTCGAAGGGGGTTTGCCAGAGCAGGGTCATCTCCCTGACCGGCGTGCAGGCGGTTGCGTAGCTTTTTCCTGCATCCGCGCCAAGGCTGGGGAAGACAGGCGCGGCAGCGGTCGCAGGCGGAGTCTCCGCGGACGCCAAAATCGAACAGGTTGTCAAGACGATGAGACAGAGGGTCAGTGTTTTCATGTCAGCCTTTCAAGTTGTTGAAGATTGGACAATGCAGCAACGCGTCCGGTCACCGGATCTTCCACACCCTCATCGCCCGGTACTCCATGTGACTGCAGAACGTGCGGAACCCGAGATAGCCTTCCGTCAGCGGCTCCGGATCGCGCCAGCCGTAGGTATCGAGCGGATTTCGGTCCACCGAACACGCCACCACCCCGTCCTGCACCAGGTACTGGAAATGATACCAGCGCTGATGTTCGATCGGGGTCGAATAAACCTCCTTCATCAGGCGGAACCCGGGATCGCGGCGAAACCGCCAGCGGGAGTACTCGCGCGGCGGTTCCTCGCCCGCCACCTTGCCCGGAAGGAAGGTGAAAAGGTAGTTATCCATCACATGGTACTCCGGGTAGTCGCCCGTGCGCTCGGCCCGCGTTTCATACAGGTCGCGCCCATCCCTGAGCCCCGTGTGGATGAAGAAGTTGAAGTTCCGGTGGCTTTCCGGATGAATGCTGCGCGCATCGAACTCCACCATCAGGTTGCCCTTGAATCGCTTCCTGCAGAAGACCGACGAGATGAAGTGATAGCGGTCATCCCGGGTCAGCGTGGTGCGCACAAACAGCGAGCCGCCCTCAACCTTGACGTCCGGCGTCCCCTCGGACCAGAACTCATCCAATGACGTGAAATCCGAGGCGTAAGCAAGCTCCGCCTGAATCTCCCGTTCGCCGAATAGCGTGGTTTTACTCTTCGTCATTTTCCCGTTCCTTCCAGCTTCTTCTCCCGCGGCCAGGCCCTGGCGTCGTCACCGGTTCGCTCCATGTTAGCTTCCAGTTGCCTGGTGAGATCGGCCAGCGTCTTCGCCTCCTCCGGGGAATCGATCAGATTCCTTGTCTCGTGGGGATCGTTCGCGAGGTTGTAGAATTCGTCAGCCTTGTCCTGCCGCTCCCAGCGGATAAGCTTGTGCGTCCGCGTGCGCGCCATGCGGAACTGCGGAGAGCCCGCCGGATCGTTATCACAGAACTCCGCGAACGAGATCTCGAAGCCGGGCGCGGCCCGGTCCAGCAGGGCCGGCTCCAGATTGCGCCCGGGCCAGTCGGCGGGCGGCCGAACCCCCGCGACCGCCAGAATCGTGGCGCTCACATCCAGCGAGGAGACCTGGGCATCGCTCGCGCCGGTAAAGCCATTCTTGCCCGGCCAGCGCACCACCAGCGGAACCCGGATCGATTCCTCGTAAGGCACGACTTTCCCATGCATTCCCCGGCTGCCCATCATGTAGCCGTTGTCGCTAAGAAAGATCACCACCGTCTTGTCCGCGAGCTTCGCATCGTCCAGGGCCATCAGCACCTTGCCCAGGGCCTCGTCGGCGGTACAGACGGCCGAATAATACTCCGGCCAATCACCCTCCTTGATCTTCATGGCATCCTTCGGCAATCCCGGCGGCGCCAGTTCCGCATCCGTCTTGCCCAGGTAGGGCTTGACGAGGTGCTCGCGATTCGGCGCGGAGGGCCCGTGCGGCGCGGTCAGCGACAGGTAGGCGAAGAAGGGGCGCTCGGCGGCCTCCTTGCTCCTGATGAACGCGGCGATATCGTCCGCGAAAATCTCGTTGGTGTGGCCCTTGCGCGGCTTCATCTCCTTGGACTCGCCCTGACACAACTCCGGATCGAGGTAGAGGGTGGATCCCTTCGGCAGCCAGGAACGGGTCTCGGCAAAGCCCATGGTCCAGGGGACAGGAAGGGAGTGCCACTTCCCGGCCACAACCGTGTGATAGCCCGCATTCCTGAGGGATCCGGCCAGCGTCGGAATCTGGTCGAACGGCAATGACTTCCTGAACTTCGATGAGCCGTAGAACCCGTTCTTGTGCGCGGGAAGGCCGGTCAGGAGCGCCGCCCGGGATGGGATGCAGAGCGAGATGGTCGCGACGCACTCCTGGAAATGCACACCTTCCTTCGCCAGTCGATCCATATGCGGAGTGTGGATCACCTTGTTGCCGGCGGCGCCCATCATGTCCCAGCGCTGATCGTCGGACAGAACGAAGAGCACGTTCATGCGCCGGTCGGCGCCCGCTGCGCCCTGGGTCGCGGTGGATCCCTCCGCCGCAAGGCTCCAGCGGGGAAGCCCTGTCAATACCGTGGCGGCCACGCCAACCCCGGTCATCATCATGAAATCCCGTCGGTTCAACTGCTTTATTTTCACTGGATAGGTCCTTTCAGACGTTTCGAGCCCATTAGCATCCTCAGCAATCCTAATATCGAAAATCAATAGCGTCCCACAGGACGCAGGTTGATAGGCTGTAGGCTGTTAGACTGTTAGGAAAGTTCAACATTTCAACGCCGTTTTGCTCCGAGTCATTTACGATGTTTTCAATCCACAATATTCTGGTCTTACCTAATCGCCTAACAGTCTAAACCCCTAACAGCCTCGGCGTCCTTTGGGACGCCAGTGATCGAAAATCACAGTCCTTCAAACGATATGGAAACATCATCTTGCAGTTGGAGATGATCGCCGGATCCGTCAATACCATCGCCATCCCATCCCCTTGACAGG